>CBDTWX010000133.1:0-11982 GCA_965364305.1 uncultured Thermoanaerobaculia bacterium | reverse complement strand
GGCGGTAGAGCATGCTGGCGCCCCCGTCGACAGCCTGCTGACCGTGCTCGAAACTCGCCTCGACGAGATGCGCGCCTCGAATTTTGCCATCCGCTGCATCCGATCTGACAAACGCTTTCCAATGACCTCACCCGAAATCGAGCGCGCGGTTGGGTCCTTCGTCCAGGAACGTACCGGCTGGCCGGTCGACCTGTCGAACCCCGATCTTACGATCCACGTGCTGGTCGACGAGAACGGTCTCTCCACCTGGACCCGTCGCGTCGCTGGTCCTGGCGGGCTCCCGGTTGGCGTCAGTGGACGCGCCACCTGCCTGATCTCGGGCGGCATCGACTCGCCGGTCGCGGCACATCTGCTGATGAAACGGGGCATGCGACTCGACTTCGTCCACTTTCACTCGGTCCCCCGTACCGACTCGGCGAGTCTCGAAAAGGTCGAGGACCTGGTACGAATCATGGTGCGGTACCAGGGCCCGGCCCGGCTCGCGATGGTGCCGCTGCTGCCGATCCAGGAACAGATCGCCGCCCTGTGCCCTCCCGAACTCCGAGTCTTGCTTTACCGCCGATTCATGCTGCGACTGGCCGAGCAAACGGCGCGGCACATGAGATCGGATGCGCTCGTAACCGGCGAATCGCTCGGTCAGGTGGCCTCGCAAACCATCGAGAATTTGCGCGCTGTGGAGGCGGTGGCGACGCTCCCGGTGCTGCGTCCTTTGATTGGGCTCGACAAGCCCGAGATCATCGAGCGCGCCAGACGGATGGGGAGCTACGAGACGTCCATCCTCCCCCACTTCGACTGCTGCTCCTTCCTCATGCCCGACAGGCCCGCAACCCGCTCAACCGTGTCCGAGCTCGACGACGCCGAGGGCGCCCTCGACGTGGCGAAGCTGGTCTCCGAAGCGCTCGCCGCGACCGGTATGCACCGCATCGACACCGGGGTTCCGTGGGACGAAATACCGATGCCCGCGGGAGCCGCCGGATGACCGCCGAACGCCGGCGATCCCGCCGCGAGCTGTTCACCGGGTGGTTTGACGCCTTTCGCGACGTTTCGTCGGCCGCGGCCGGGACCTCCCGACCGAATCCGGCCAAGCTCCTCCGTCCACCTGGCGCGCTCAAACCAGATGAAGAGTTCCTCGACGCCTGTACCGGTTGCGGAGACTGCATCCCGGTCTGTCCGCCCTCGTGCATCTTCACCGTGGAGCATGAGGACGGCCGCAACATACCGGTGATCGATCCATCGGCCACGCCGTGCTACCTGTGCACCGAGCTGCCCTGTATCAAGGCCTGCGATGAAGACGCACTGGTCGACCCTGGGGGTCCGGAGAGGGTCCGTCTCGGTATCGCCAAGATCGACCCCAAACGTTGTGTCACGTTTCAGGGCGAGAGCTGTCGCAGCTGCTACACCTCCTGCCCCTACCCCGACCGTGCGATCATGATGATCGGCGCCCGGCCGCTGATCGGCAGCGGCGCCTGCACCGGATGCGGCCTGTGTGAGCACGCCTGTCCGGAGCATCCCAAGGCGATCGAGGTCATCGCCGAACGAAACCTCGTCCCCGGACTGCGCATCCCACGAGATGAGCACAAGGCGGGCTGACACCCGCCCGGATTTGAAATTTCGAATTTCGGATTTCGAATTTCGGATCTGGCGCTCACCCGCCCGACGGAGAAACCGCAGATCTCGCAGATCGACACAGGTCAAACCCTGAAACGAGCCGCTTCCCACAGATACCTCCACTCCGCCTGCGGCTCCGGTCAGGATGACAGCCTGCTACGTCGCTCCACTCTCGCGGACGGGATCACTGAACTGTACCGCGAAGAAGCTGTCATTTCGAGCGAGGCCAACGGCCGGGTCGAGGAATCCATGGGTTGTGCTGTGCGCCTTGGTGTTTCCTTGGGTGGGTGCGCGGCATTCCGAATTCCGCATTCCGAATTCCGAATTCAGAATTCCGAATTCACCGCGAGCGGGCGGTCGGTACTCCTCATTCCTTATTCAGGCCTACAGCTCCGCCTCCACTTTCAGCTCTCGCGTCATGAGCTCGCGCAGCGCGGTCTGAGCGTCGGTCTTGCCTTCAAGGAGCCGGCTCATGGCGTGGGTGATCGGCATCTCGACCCCATGTTGGGCGGCCAGTCGGGCCGCCGCCGGTGTGGTCCGGACCCCTTCCACGACCTCCCGCATCGAACCGAGGATCTCGGCCAAAGACTCTCCACGACCCAGACGCTGGCCGAGGGTCCGATTGCGCGATAGTCCGCCGGTGCAGGTCAGCACGAGATCGCCCATCCCTGCGAGCCCGCGAAAGGTCTCCGCCTCAGCGCCGAGGGCGACCCCGAGGCGGGTGATCTCGTGCAGCCCTCGGGTCATCAGGGCAGCCTGAGTGTTGAATCCCAGACCGAGACCGTCGACGATTCCGGCGGCGATCGCGATCACATTCTTCAGCGCTCCGGCGAGCTCGACCCCTACGAGATCGGCTCCCGCATAGCATCGAAGGTGGTGGTCGGAAAAATCCTCCTGGAGGCGCGCCGCCAGATCGAGGTCCGAGCACGCGAGCACGGCCGCCGAGGGATCGCCCCGCACGACTTCGCGAGCAAAGGTCGGTCCCGAGAGACAGCAAAATCTCTCCTCGGGTAACCCGAGGGCCTCGTGCGCCACCTCGTCCATCCGGCGCAGGCTCTCGGTCTCGATACCCTTGGAGGCCGAAACCACCGCAGTATTATTGCTGACCTCTCCCGCGAGGTCCTCCATGACCGCGCGGCTGAACTGAACGGGCACGACCCACAGCCACAGATCCGAATGGCGGTGTCCACCGCCGCAATCCCGGGATGGAGATCGAGATCGGTGAGAAAGAGCGCGTTGCGGTGCTCGGCGTTGATGCTCGCCGCAACCTCCGCCTCGCGCGCCCATAGGAGCACGTCGTGACCCCGCCGGGCCAGCTGGTGGGCCATCGCCGTGCCCCAGGAACCGCCACCGAAAACACTCAGCTTCACTCCTCACCTCCAGGAATCGTCACCGACCTTCACCTCTTCTCCGGACAACATGTTGCGAATGTTCGAGCTGTGCCGAAAGATGATCAACACCGCGGCGGCACTCACCGCCACCAGCGTCACGACATCCGGGCTGTCGATCAGCTTGAGAACCAGAGGGAAGCAGGCGCTGGCCACCATCGAAGCCAGAGCGACCCACCGAGAAATCGCGAGCACGAGAAACCACAGCGGGAGGACTGCTAGCGCGCTCAACGGCGCGATCACGAGAAACGCACCGAAGCCGGTCGCCACGCCTTTGCCACCACGAAATTTCAACCACACCGGATAGCAATGGCCGAGCACGGCGGCCAGCATCGCCGCAGCGATCCATCCGCTCTCCGGGTTGAATCGGGTCATCAGCCAGACCGGGAGCGCTCCTTTGCCGACATCGATGAGGGTGACGGCAACCCCGGCTTTCCAGCCCGCGGTGCGCAAGGCGTTGGTGCCACCGACGTTGCCCGAGCCCATACGGCGCACGTCGTCGCCGGTCAACAGGCGCACCAAAAGATAGGCGGTGGGCAGTGAGCCCACGAGATATGCGAACACCACCAACCACAACTCGAATCTCACCCGAGAGGCATCCTTTCAAGCGCAGTGTACACCGCCCCTCGGGGCTCCAAATCGCTCCGGAAAAGAACGACTTCCCGGCAGTAAAACGTCTCGAAAACGAGGTCCGCGCCACGATCGAGATAATCCTCTACCGCAGCATTCGGCCAACGTTTCTTGAGCCTTGCCTGCGTCAGGTGGATCGTCCAGGGACGATTTTCACGCTCGAAACCGACCGCCTCGGCCGCCGCCTCGACCGCTTGAAAAACGGCGTCAGCCCCTCCGGCGGATCCACCGACCCATGCAACCCGCGGGCGCGCTGGGTTGGGGAAGAACCCGGTGCCGCCCAACCTCACCGGAACAGCCGAAAGGCCACCGAGGACCGGCACGAGCTCAGCGATCAGAGCACCGAGCACCGACGGGCCGACGTTGCCGAGGAACTTGACGGTCAGATGCCAGCCCTCCGGGCGGGTCCAACGAGCAGGTGGAAAATCGCGGCTCCACACTTCTTGGATCTCCGCCAGCCGAGACCTTACCGAGGACGGAATTTCAAAGGCCAGAAACGCACGGATGTCGCCGTCCGCCATCACTCGTCCGCCGTCAGCTGTCGTCTCAACAGGTCGAGCGCCGCATTGAGGCTCCACACGCGGACGATGGTGCGGTCGCCGAGAAAAACACGGTGCTTCGCCCACACGCCGTCACGGCCTGCGACGGCCCAGTGAACAAGCCCCACCGGCTTCTCCTCGGTGCCACCGGTCGGACCGGCGATGCCGGTGATCCCGACACCCCAGTCAGCTGAAAAACGCTCGCGTACGCCGGCGGCCATGGCTCTCGCCACCTCTTCCGAGACCGCGCCATGCTCGACCAGAGTTTCGTGCGGTACATCGACGAACTGTTCCTTGGCATCGTTGGAGTATGAAACGACGCCGCCCAGAAAGACATCCGATGCTCCGGGCACGTCGGTGAGATGGGCGCTGATCAGCCCTCCGGTGCACGACTCGGCCACGGACAGAGTCTGGCCACGGCGGCGCAACCCCTCGAGAACGACCTCGGGCAACCCGCCGATCTCTACGCCCGCGACATCGTCCCCGAGCACCTCCCGAAAGGCGGTCTCCATCGCGTCGATTCTCGCCACCGCGTCAGCCTCGTCACCTTCGGCCGACAACACGAGCCGGAGCACGCCGTAGGATGCGAGGATGGTCACGTTTTCGCGACCAAAACGATCGTAGAGGTGGTGTATCCGCTCCTCCGTGTCCGATTCGACGACCCCTCCGAGGAGCAACGTGCGGGTTATTTTTTCGCGGCCTGGGGCCCATTCCGCGACGATTGGCACCAGGTCGCGCTCGAGCATCTCCTCCATCTCCCACGGCACACCCGGGAAGACGGCGAGGACATGGCCATCCGATTCAATCAGCAAACCCGGTGCCGATCCGCGATCGTTGCGGAGTGGGCGGGAACCCGCGACAACCCTGGCCATGGTCAGACAGATCGAGGGCATGCGGCGGCCGAGGTCAGCATATCGGTTTCGGATCCATCCCTCGACCTCGGGCTCAGGCTCGATCGCTCGATCGAGAGCGCGCGCCACAGCATCACGAGTCACATCGTCGGCGGTCGGGCCGAGCCCCCCCGTTACCACAACGAGATCGTGGCATTCGAGGAGCTCGCGGATCGCCACCGCGACTCGCTCAACCGAGTCGCCCACAACCCGCTTTTCCTCCACCTTCACACCGTACTGCGCGAGGACCCGGGTGATCTTCAGCGAGTTCGAGTCGAGGCGCTGCTCGCCCAGAAGCTCCGATCCCACCGCGAGGCATGCCGCGGATTTTCGATCGCCCATTTCAGCCTCCTCCGAAATCATACGCCGAAGCCCCCGTCTGCGCCTTCGCCAATTTCAACATTTCAAATTTCGGTGGATCATTCAGGACCTTCGATGCTGTCTCATCTCTGGATCTTCCAACCTGAATGAGCGACCGAAATTTGACCACGACACCGTGGAATCCCACCTTCACCCGATTCAAGCTACAATCTCCGCGCCGCGACGTGTCACGTAGACAACAGGAGGATATTCATGTCGACGATAACCCGCACGATCTCCGAATGGGCGTCCAAGGTTCGGTACCAAGATCTTCCCGCCGATGTGGTCCATGAGGCGAAGCGTTTCCTGATGGACTCGGTGGGATGCGCCCTCGGAGGCGCTCAACAGCACGATGTCCATATCGCCCGCGAGGTGCTTTCGGAGACCGCCGGCTCCGGTGACTGCCGGGTCATGGTCTCTGGCGAACTGTGGGACCCGGTGTCCGCCTCGCTGCTCAACGCGCTGATGATTCGCGTGATGGATTACAACGATATCTACTGGAAACAGGATCCCTCCCACCCTTCCGACCTGATCCCGGCCGCCATGGCCGCTGCGGAACGGGCCGGCGGTTCCGGTCGTGATCTTTTGGTCGGCATCGCCCTCGCCTACGAGTTCGAGCAACGGCTGTGCGAAGTGTCGTTCCCGGGGCTCCGCGAAATCGGGTGGCACCACGCCACCCTCACCGCGGCCGCTGCGCCTATCGTCGCCGCGCGGATGCTCGGTCTCGACGCCGAGAAGATGCAGCACGCGATCGGCATCTCGGCCTCGAGGCACTGCACCACCGGCTCGGTGACCGCCGGCAAGCTGACCATGATGAAGAACACGGTCGATCCGCTGGCGACCCAGTCGGGCGTGCTGGCGGCACTGCTCGCCGAGCGTGGATACAGCGGTCCAGAGCACGTCCTTGACGGGAAGGAGGGATTCAGCCACGTTTTCGACTCCGAGTGGAAGTTCGACATCCTGACCGACGGACTCGGGGAGTCGTGGCGAATCCTCCAATGTGGGATGAAGTTCTTTCCCACTGAAGCGCTCACCCACGCACCTATTTCTGCAACTCTCGATCTCATGACCGAACACGATCTCCAGCCCGACCAGGTCGAGACGGTCACCATATACTCGCTGGCGCGGGCGGCAGACATTCTCGCGGATCCCAGCAAGTACGATCCTCGCACCAAGGAGACTGCAGACCACTCACTGCCCTACGTGATTGCGGCCGCCGTTGCCGAGCGCCAGGTGACCCCTCTCCAGTTCACCGAGGCCAAGATCATGGACCCGGTCATCCGGGCTCAGCTCGACAAGGTGAAGGTGATCGCCGACCCCGAGATCGAAGCGGTCTTTCCCGAACTGCAACGGGTGCGGGTCGTCGTGAGGACCGGCGATGGCCGTGAGGTCGAAAAACAGCTCGATTACCCCAAGGGCGACCCGCGCAACCCGCTGACTGATGACGAGATCGCCGGCAAGTTCACCGCCCTCGCCGAGGGCGTTGCCACCCCGGCCGACGTCGAGCGGATGCGTGCTGCCATCAATCGAACGGAGAAGTACGACAGCGTCCGAGAGCTCATGTCGGAGCTCGTCGTTCAAAAGTAGGAATGAGGAATGCCCACCCATCCTCCCCATGCTTGGATGCTGTCGAGCCCAGGGTCGGGTGGACCGCGCGGGGCGGAGGTGGCTGGCATCCCGACTCGCCACGAGTCGGCGTGCCTGGCATCCTCTCGGGTAGCGCGTCCTGAGAACCGGAACCTCCAAGCAGGCCCAATCTAAACGGAGACCAAAATGCCCCAAACAGTTACAGAGAAGGTCGTACAAAGCCATGCCGAGGATCTTGAGCTCGGCTACGAGGTCCAGGCCGGCGACATGGTCACGGTGCGACCTTTCCACGTCATGACCCACGACAACACCGGGGCGGTCCTGCCCAAATTTCGCACCATCGGTGCGGAGCGGGTGGCGGACCCGTCCCAGCCCGTCTTTACGCTCGACCACAACGTACAGGACACAAGCGACGAAAACCTGGCCAAGTACCGGCGAATCGAAGAGTTTGCCGACAGCCAGGGCATCAGCTTCTTCCCGGCCGGGGCCGGCATCGGTCACCAGCTGATGGTGGAACAGGGCTTTGTCCATCCCGGCCGGTTGGTGGTGGCGTCCGACTCACACTCGAACATGTACGGCGCCCTCGCGGCGGTGGGCACACCGGTGGTGCGGACGGACGCCGCGGCTCTGTGGGCGGGGGGCGTCACCTGGTGGTTGGTGCCGCGAACTGTCAAGGTCACTCTGGAGGGACGACTGAGGGCGGGGGTCTCGGGCAAGGACGTCATCATCACACTGTGCGGACTGTACAACTCCGGCGAGGTGCTCAACGCCGCGGTCGAGTTCCACGGCGCCGGGGTCGGCAGTCTCTCCATTTCCGAGCGGTTGACGATTTCCAACATGACAACCGAATGGGGAGCACTGGTCGGTTGGTTTCCTTTTGACGAGATCACCGCCCAGTACCTCAGGGAGCGGGCGGCGGTCCTTCAGGCGAACGGAGTGACAGATCGGCTCACCGAGGAAATGATCGAGGCTTGGGAGGCAAACCCTCCCGCGCCGGATGCCGATGCTCGGTACGCCGCCAAAATCGTCCTCGACCTCGCAGACGTTTCACCTCACGTGGCGGGACCCGATTCGGTGGCCGTGATGCGTTCGGTTGCGGAGATGGGCGCGGACCGCATTCAGATCGACAAGGCATACCTGCTGTCGTGCACCAACGCGCGTTTCGACGATCTGGTGGAGGCCGCTGCGGTGCTCCGCGGCGAGCAGGTTGCGGATCACGTCGAGCTCTACGTCGCAGCCGCCTCCGCAGAGGTGCAGGCCGCCGCCGAGGAGGACGGGTCCTGGCACGACCTCCTTGGAGCCGGAGCGCGACCGCTGCCCCCCGGGTGCGGCGCCTGCATTGGGCTCGGCGTCGGGCTCCTGGAAGCTGATGAGGTCGGAATTTCGGCCACCAACCGCAATTTCAAGGGGCGCATGGGATCGCGAGACGCGAAGGCCTATCTGGCGAGTCCGGCAGTCGTTGCCGCGTCCGCCATTGCGGGCTATATCACCGGTCCAGAAGACCTAGGGAGCTCCCTACCGACCCACACTTTTACGGATCTTGGTTGGAAGCCAATGGAGCGAACGGTATCCATCAGAACCGGTTTTCCCGAGACCCTCGAGGGGCGGGCCCTTCTGCTGCCGGTGGACAGCCTCAACACCGACGGCATCTACGGAAAAGACGTGACCTACCGAGACGACCTCACGCCCGAGGAGATGGCCGGCTACGCGATGGCCAACTACGACCCGGCATTCCAGGACATCGCCGAGGAAGGCGACATCATTGTCGCGGGTCGCAACTTCGGTTCCGGGTCGTCCCGCGAACAGGCGGCCACAGCCCTCAAGTACCGCGGCATCCAAATGGTGATCGCCGCCTCCTTCTCTCAGACCTATCTGCGCAACGCATTCAACAACGCTTTCATCTGCATTGAAAGCCCGGAGCTCTCCAAGGCAATTCGTTCCGCATTCGAAAATGAAGAGGTATCCGGCGCAAAAACCGTTCCGGCCGGCGAGATTGCGGTGGACTTCGCCAACGCAACGGCCGCTTGGCGCGGCGCGACCTATTCGCTTTCGCCAGTTGGACCGGCGGCTCAGGATCTGGTGCTCGCGGGCGGGCTGGAAGCGCTGACGAAAAAGAGGCTCGGACTCGGATAATTTCGACTTTCGAATTTCGAAGTTTGCACCCACTCTCCCCGGTGTCAGTGCTGACTTATCGGTTTTGAGTTGGATTTCCACCCGCCCATCGGGGGCTTGGGGCCTGGGGCTTGTTCACCGAGCCAAGGATACGCAAAAAATTCGAAGCGCAACCCATTGATTCCTCGACTCGGCCGTTGGCCTCGCCCGGAATGACAGCTTCTTCGCGGTACAGCCCATATTTCCCGACCGCGAGAGTGGAGCGACGTCGCAAGCTGTCGTCCCGACCGGAGCCGCAGGCCGAGTGGAGGAACCTATGGGAAGCGGCTTTTTGCACGGCTTCATCTGAGTCGATCTGCGTGATCTGTGCTTTTTTTGTGTTGGGAGGGTGGGCGGGAACTCAGGACTCAGAACTCAAAACTCTTGAACAGGACCGGTCTCAATCTCTCCCAGTGGTCGATTGACGACGCTGCTGTGGTATGCTTCGCGACGTCACTCGAGCTGCAGAGACATCAGACGAATGGTGTTCGATTTTCGGAAGGGGCCAGCGTTGCGACGTTCGCGGCAAGCCGCAATTCGCTACCGATCTTCGAAATCCGTCCACCTTCTGACCGCACAGCCGATCGCCGACAACCCACCCGAATCTCCATTGATCCGACACTCTCCACCCGTTCAAGGTGGATTGCGTTTTTCGTCGAATATTGAATTGACATGATCCGAATGGATGATTGGAGGGAGGAGATGAGCAAGATGTCCGAAATCAAGGTGGCTCGGATGGGTCGGAACACAGCGGCACTCGCTCTCGCGATGACGATGGCGCTGGTGTTCTCAGTACCGGCGGAGGCGATCGACCTGTCGGGGAAGAGCAGCACCTACAGTCTCAACCTCGACACGACGCTGTCGTGGGGCGGCCGCTATCGCGTAGCGGAGGCCGACCCGGCAATCATCGGCACGGCCGCGGGGGGCACCGCCTTTTCGGTCAACGGCGACGACGGCAACCAGAACTTCAAAAAGGGTTCGCTGGTCAGCAACACCCTCAAGGCGACCATCGATCTCAGTTTTGCATCGAACCCCAACAAGAACCATCGCGGCGGTTTCTTCCTTCGCGGGAGCGGTTTTTACGACTTCGCCCTGATGCGGAAACCGCACCGAGCTCCTCGACGCCTACGCGTGGTGGCAGTTCCCGATCGGCGAGCTCCGTGTCGGGCGTCAGGTCCTGAACTGGGGCGAGAGCACCTTCATCCAGGGCGGCATCAGCATCATCAACGCAGTCGATGTCTCGGCCCTCAGGGTGCCCGGCTCCGAGCTCCGCGAGGCATTCCGTCCTCAGGGTATGGCGTGGGGCTCCTTCGACCTGTCGGCAAACATCTCGGTCGAGGGGTTCTACCAGTACGAGTGGGAGCCGATCGTGATCGACCCGCCGGGAACCTATTTCTCGACCAACGACTTCGTCGGTCCGGGCGGAACGACCGTCTTCCTGGGCTGGGGCGACTTCCCGGACACCGGCGAGTCACCACCCTTCGTTCAGCCGCCGTACGACTTCCCGTTCCTGGGTGTGCCCCGCGCCGATACGGTCGAACCCGAGGACGGCGGCCAGTACGGCCTCGCGCTGCGCTGGTTCATTCCGAGCTTCGGCGGCACCGAGTTCGGGTTCTACTACATCAACTACCACAGCCGTCTGCCGACCATCAACGGCATTTCGGGCACCGAGGAGGGATGGGCCATCGCCCAACAGAGGGGTGCGGCCGCGGCGCTGCTGGTCTACGCTTCCGCCGGCGTCCCACCGTTAGTGAGCCCCGAGGTCGACGCATTGGCGGCCGGCGCCGCGGCGGCAACCGGTCAGGCCTACTTTGCCAATACGGCCGGCTGGTACACCGCCTACCCCGAGGACATCAAGCTCTACGGTCTGAGCTGGAACGCACAGATCGGCACCTCGGGCATCGCCTTCCAGGGCGAGGTCTCCTACCGACAGGACAACCCCCTGCAAGGGGACGATGTCGAGCTCCTCTTCGCGGCGCTTTCGCCCATCAACCCCGGCTTGGCGATGTTCGGCCAGTTTGGGCCTTATGATTTCTCTGAAGAGGTCGAGGGCTACCGCCGTCTGGACACCAGCCAGCTCCAGTTCACTTTGACCAAGATCTTCTCCAACTTCCTCGGCGCCGACCAGGGCGTTATCCTCGGTGAGTTCGGCTTCCACAAGGTCTTCGACATGCCGACCAAGGACGAGCTGCGCTTCGAGGGACCGGGGACCTACGTCAGCGGCAATACGATTCTGGCGGGAGGCTCCCACCCAGGCAAACCGCCCGAGGATCCGGAGCACTTCGCAGATGATTTTTCCTGGGGGTACCGGCTCGTCTCGCGCCTGACCTACAACAACGCCATCGGCGCCTGGAGCCTGAGCCCGCGAATCTCGTGGCAGCACGACCCCAAAGGCGTGACCCCGGCACCCGGCGGCTCGTTCATCGAGGGACGCAAGGCGATCTCGATCGGTATTCAGGCCTCCTATCAGAACGCCTGGCAGATCGATCTGAGCTACACGGACTATTCCGGCGCAAGCCGCTACAACCTCATCAACGACCGCGATTTCATCGGCGGTTTCATCAAGTACTCGTTCTAGGAGGGAGGCATGAAGATGCGAAAGAACTCTGTCATCATTCCCGGTTGCGCGCTGGCGCTGGTCGTCGGCCTGACGGCCATCGCGTGGGCCGAGCTGTCACCGGATGAGATCGCCAAACTGGGAACCGAGCTGACACCTCTCGGCGGGATCATGGCGGGCAACGCCGACGGCACCATCCCGGCCTGGGAGGGCGGTCTCGCGACCCCGCCCGCAGGATGGGAGAAGGGGACCCATTTCATCGATCCGTTCGC
>CBDTWX010000132.1:0-12008 GCA_965364305.1 uncultured Thermoanaerobaculia bacterium | reverse complement strand
CGGCCGGAGTTGCCACCCTTCGCACCCTGCTCGCAAAAGGAGGGGCTGCCTGGACTCGCCTCGATGAGCTCGGAGACCGACTTGAACTCGGTCTCAGCCAGTCGCTGCGGCAAGCCGGCTTGCCGTGGTCGGTCGTCCGCGCCGGTTCGATCGTGTGGCTTGCGCTCCAGGACGGCGAGGCGCCGAGGAAATTCGAGGACATCAGGCCCGAGACAGCGGATACATACGCGGCGCTTCACGGTGCGCTGCTCGACCGAGGAGTCTCGCTGGCCCCGTCCGCTTACGAGGTAATGTTCGTCTCCCTGGCGCACACTGAAGAGGTGATCGATGAAACGGTGAAGGCGTTCGAGGACGCGCTCAAGGAAATCACATGATTGAATTCGGAATTCGGAATTCGGAATTCGGAATTGCCACCGCCCGTCCGCGAAAAGGTGTGCCGTCGAGACCTGAATTCAAAATTCGGCGGCCCGATTCGAACTCGGAAACGGCGTTGTGAACCGTTTTCTTCGCGCGTGCAGGAAAGAGGAGGTTGATCGGCCGCCGGTCTGGGTGATGCGGCAGGCGGGCCGCTACCTCCCCGAGTACCTGGAGGTGCGCGCTCGGGCCGGAGACTTCCTCACCATGTGCCACACCCCGGAGATCGCGGCCGAGGTGACCCTGCAACCGATTCGACGCTTTGGGCTGGACGCGGCAATCGTATTCTCCGACATTCTCACCCCTCTGGTGCCAATGGGTGTCGATCTCACGTTCGGCCCCGCTCCGTTGATCGCGAATCCTGTGAGGTCGCCCGAGGACCTCGATCGACTCGAGGTCCCGGATCCGTGGGGCGGCACGGACTATCTCTCGGAGACCCTCGAGAGGGTTCGCTCGAAGCTCGACGACAAGACCGCCCTGATCGGTTTTTGCGGCGCTCCGTGGACACTCGCCTCCTACCTCGTGGAGGGCATCTCCTCCAAGTCCTTCACCCAGGTCAAGTCCTTCGCCCACCACCATCCCGCGAGCTTCGACCGCCTGATCGACACCCTCGCCGACGCCATGGCCGCTTATCTCCGAACGCAGGTCGAGCACGGCGCCCAGGCGGTGCAGATCTTCGACTCGTGGATCGGCGCTCTCTCACTCGAGGACGCTCGACGGTGGGCGTTGCGCCCCGCACGCCGCCTGATCGAGGCGACCAGCGACCTCGGTGTCCCCCGAATCTACTTCGCCAATGGAGGCGGCCACCTCTTGGAGGAGCTTGCCGATATGCCGGTCGAGGTCCTGGGCCTGGATTGGAGGATCGATCTGAAGCGGGCCGTGAAGACGCTCCCGAACCATGCACTTCAAGGGAACCTCGACCCCGGCGTCCTCATGGGCCCCGATGAGGAAATCAGACGCCGTACCCTGGCCATGCTCGAGTCCGCCCCGCGCCACGGATACATCGCAAACCTCGGACACGGAATCACTCCCGATGTTCCCGTGAGGGCAATGGAAGTGTTCGTCGCCACGGTGCAGGGTTATCGGTATGGTCATTGAATTCGGAATTAGGAATTAGGAATGGCCACCCAACCACCCACCGAATACAGCGGTATGGACGATGGGTTGTGGGCATACCTCGGTCCTCATTCCTACCTCCCAAGCAGCCAGCGGGGGCGTGGACGGTGACCGCCTCCCGTGACCTCAGAGGTCTTTGTCCCGAGTTGTTGGAGAAATACGACAAGCCGGGTCCTCGGTACACGTCCTACCCGACCGCTCCGCATTTCAGCACCGATTTCGACGAAGACGCCTACCGGCAAAGGCTGAAGGCCGCCTCCTCGCGCCCAGACGAGCCACTTTCCATGTATGTGCATCTTCCCTTCTGCGAGGAACGTTGCACCTTCTGCGGATGCAATGTCGTGGTATCACCGCGGCGAGGACCGGAGGAACCCTACCTCGAGGCGCTGCAGGCTGAGCTGGAAACGCTCCACGCGGCGCTTTCCACGAGACAACTTCTCAACCAGCTTCACTGGGGCGGCGGGACCCCGACCTATCTGTCTCCGACGCAGTGCGAACGGCTTTTTCGGGCCATTTCCACGAGGTTTCCGTTGACCGACGACGCCGAAATCGCCCTCGAGATCGATCCCTGCGTCACCACCATGGACCATCTTGCCACCCTCCGTCGCCTCGGATTCAACCGCCTCTCGATGGGTCTTCAGGATCTCGACGTCACGGTCCAAACGGCGATCAAGCGGATCCAGCCTCTCGAACTCACCCGCGATCACGTGCTGGAGGCGCGACGGCTCGGCTTCACCTCGATCAACATCGACCTCGTCTACGGCCTTCCGCTGCAGACCGAAAAGAACTTCCGAAAAACAGTCCGCACTGTGATCGACCAGTTGGCGCCCGACCGCGTGGCCTGTTTTTCGTACGCCCATGTGCCCTGGATCAAGCCTCATCAGCACCGGCTGGAGGCGTCGCCGATCCCGTCCGGTTGGCAGAAGTTCCGCCTCTTCGTCGGCGCCGCTGAAGAGTTCACCGAGGCGGGTTTCACATTCGTCGGTTTCGATCACTTTGCTCGGCCGGGCGACGAGCTTGCCCTCGCCCTTGACGAGAATCGGGTTCACCGGAACTTCATGGGGTACACGGTCATGCCGGCGTCGGACCAGATCGGCATCGGGGTCACGTCGATTGGCGATGTGGGCGGCGCATATGTCGCCAACCGAAAAAAGCTGGCTCCGTACCAGCGTTCGGCCGCCGACGGTCGATTGCCGGTCGAACGCGGTCTCTTGCGATCCCCTGAGGACGAGCTTCGGCGGGCGGTCATCCACCGGATCATCTGCGACCTCGAGGTCGACCCACGGTCCCATTTTGCAGATGCTCTCGAAGAGCTCGAGCCGATGGCCGCTGATGGGCTCGTGGAGATCGACGCACGCGGTCTCCAGGTGAGCGCAACCGGTCGTTTCTTTCTGCGCAATCTCTGCATGCCGTTCGACGCTTATCTCGCCGAGCCCAGCGACGGACCGGTGTACTCGCGCACGGTGTAGATCCGCCCACCCGCCCGATCCTGGATGCTGGATACTGGATCCGCCCACCCACCTGCGGGCCTCGCAACCCGTCGGTGACAGCGGCAGGGATGGAGGCTGATCGACGGCTCATTTTGTCATCCTGAGTGAGTCCGACGAACGAAGGATCTGGGCGGGGGCTCTTGGAAGCGCTCTTTCCAAAGCCACCCACCCAGATTCTTCCTCGGACCTACGGTCCTCCTCAGAATGACGTCTTGAATCGTCCCGCTGATCCCGATCGCCGATTCCTGGGGCTCACGCCCCAGGCTATGCGTATGTCGCCGCTTCGCGGCTTGGACCCTTATGAACCTCTCCAAATACTTCACCTTACCAACTTCTCGGCCGGAGCATTCAGCCCGCGGAAGCCACATCATTCCGACCAGGTGTTTCCTGACACATCGGGAGAAGAGGGCGAGAAAACCGCCTATGGGTTGATCGAAGGGCCGGTCGTTTCCCGATAAGGCAGGATTCACTTGACGATTGAACCGAGCCAATCTCGAATGAACACCCCCCCTCATCGTGTGGGCGGGCGGGCGGGTGGGCGCTTCAACTCCGCTTGTCGATCATGTCGGCGAGCAAACCGAAGAGCGCGGTGTTCATTGTGAAGAGCAGCAGGATCACCGTCTTGTCGGTCAGATCTCGGAGCACCAGGATGTCATAGCCGAGGCTCGCCATGAACGCCATCGACAGCGTGAGAACCAGCGGCAGCAGCACCCTGAGCGGTGAAAAGTACATCCCGGTCCGGAGGATGAGCTGAAGAAAGCGCAGGGTATCCCGCACCGGCTGGATCTTCGACCTCCCGACCCGTTCGGCGTACTCGATAGGTTCGAAGACCACCGAGTAGCGGTTGCGCATCATCGCCACCGTCAGGGTTGTGGTCAACGAGAATCCGTCGGGCAGGATCTTGAAAAACTGGTCGAAGACCGACCGACGAAAGACCCGCAGACCCGAGTTCATGTCGGGAATGTGTTCGCCGACCAGCCAAGAGCAGTGGGCGCGCAGCACCGATCTCGCCAACCGGCGAACCAACGTCTGACCATCATGATCGTGAGTGCGCGCACCGACCACCATGTCGGCATCCGACGAGGCATCGACGAGATCCGCAATCCGATGGCTCGGATAGGTTCCATCGGCGTCGATGATCACGATGAGATCGGATCGCGCGCGCCTCACGCCGGTCTTGATGGATGCTCCGTAGCCCTGATTGACCGCGTTGCGCACCACCCTGAGTCGAGGTACCGAACCCGTGGCAGATATCTCTTCGAGAACCTCGAGCGTACCGTCGTTTGATCCGTCGTCAACCACCACGATCTCTGCACCGGCCGCCGAGGTTACCGCCGATATTCCGGTCACGGTTGCGCCGACACCATCAACCTCGTTGAAGCACGGAACGACGACGGTGTAGGTGGGCAGCTGATCGCCAGCCCGTCGCATCGGGTGGCCCTGGACAGGTGCGAGGTCGAGCGATTCGGCTGTAGTTCTCATCGATACCATTATGGCCGTTCCTCGCCGTGAATCGTCACACCACAGACCTCCCCGATTCAGCTTTCGCCACGCGGCTCTTTGGACACGTGACCCGCAATCAGGCACCGCCGCCGTATCGCAGGACCCCTCGCTCGATCAGGCCATGCAGCAACAGCTTGTTTTCGAGCTCCGACCCGGGGATCATGCTGAGTATTTCACCGAGAGAGTAGGATCCGTTGATTCGCGAAAGCAAAAAGCCCTCCTGCGGGCTGCAGCTGAGGCTGGTGATTTCTGATGTCGGAATGGCCAGCTCGAGCACCGTCGAGTCCGTCATGTCGAGGCCCGTGACGGCCTCCTCGATCTTGACCTGAACCCGATCAAGGTGATCGCTGACCCCGTTCTGACCGGAATACTTGTCGCGAATCTCCGCGAGGCGCTGGTACGCCGCGAGGACATTGCCCTCGCCTAGAGATTCCTCGATCTGACGGAAAAGCAACATCCACGAAGCCCTCGAAAAACCGGGAATCGGCGCATTGATATCATCCGGAGCGCGAATCTCGAAAAGATCATGGCTCAGACCTTGATAGATGAACATCATCACGTGAAAGCAGGCGATCCGGTTGGCCAACGCAATCAACTCGATGCTGTTCTTTCCGTTGATCTCACGAAGAATGCCGATCTCGATCTGACCGAGGTCCTGGACATCCATCGCGCGAACCACTGTGGGAATCCAGGTCGGGTCCGGAATCGCCTCGCTGAGACGCTCCCATTCGTCCTTTCTTCGAACACCCTCGAGAATCACCGCCTCGACCGGCAGGTTGAGCGGCTGCAACTTTTTGGTCGGCATGATGTTTTCGAGGAACCGAAAATCACCCTCCTTCCAGAGAAACAGCTCGTAGATCGACTCTTCGGTCTTGACCTGGAGGATGTGCTGCAGGTCTTCACGATCGAGGGTCCCGATGACGACCATCAGTTCGCCGATCATCGTTCCGTGTTGATTTTGCATGTCGAGGAGCTCTTGGAGCTCCTTCTCGGTGACGAAATCCCAGCCCACGAGATAGTATCCGAGGAACTCCCTGGGATTTTCAGAGGAGGCGGCTGCGATGAGACCGTCTTGAAAATAGATCTTTTTGCTGTACGGATCACCTTCGATGGACAGAGTCCCCGTCTTTCGGCTCTGAGAAACCCATTGCAGGAGGTCTGCACATGGCATTGTTCTCAGATTGCCACTGATCGTCACTGAAAGACCCCGACGGTAAGAGGGTGGACGCACACACTCCTGCGCGGCATGCGAAGGACAACATGGAGAACACCCAACGTATTTCGAACCGGTAACTTACACCACAAAATGAATTATAACACGATGGCGCAATTGAACCGGCGGCCCTGGTGGGATTCACCTGGGCCGCCTCGAGGAACCTTTTCAGGGGCTGGAAATGTTCTGCCGCCGAACCGCGCCTATTTCAAATTGAACTTGATGGTGAGATTGTAGTAGACCCCCACCGGTCTTCCGTCACACAGCGCCGGCTCGAACGTCCACTGGCCAACAGCCTCGACCGACGCTTTCGACAAACGCTCGTCGGGTGACCGCAGCACTTCGATCTCATCGACTGTTCCATTTTCGTTGATGACAGTTTCCAGTGTCACGACCCCCATGACCTTTTCTTTGCGGGCTTCCTCAGGATATGTGGGGTTGACCTTGTCGATGACAACCGGATGGGTGATCTCGTCGCACTGAGTCTCTTTCGAGGTTGTTTTCAGCTTTTCTTCATCATTGGCCCACCGATCGTTTGCCGCAGATCGTTGCGCGGTCATTGGTTTGACATCGAAGGCGGCCTCCGACGCCGACGGGAACACGCTCGCACCCACGACGCCAGTCACTGCGACCGCCGCGGCGAGAGTGATGATGCTGAACGCGATTCGTGCCTTCGACATGGATATCTCCTTTTTGAGCCAGGCCACCCTCTCGACCAGGTGCCTTCTGCCGATCAGAGGCACCGCCAGAGCGTTGGCTTGACGCTGGTACGTGCATACGATGTGCCACAGCGCATCGAGGTAGGGACGGCGTTTGCCGGTCATACGAACCGCTCGGGAGTCAACCACCTGCTCCCGGCTGAGTGCGATTTTCGACAACAACACCCAGACCGCAGGATGAAACCATAGCGCCGCCCGCACGACCTCTTCGAGGACGGTCATCGGCCAGTCCCGGCGACGCACATGGATCAGCTCGTGGCACGCCACCCCCTCCTGCTGGTCTTCGGTGAGATCGTGAAAGGACCTCGGAACGATGATCGCCGGGCGCAACCACCCAAAAGTGAGGGGTACCGAGAGACGGTTCGAGACGAGAAAGGGGATCTTGAGGCCCAGGCGCTGCTGTAGGTGCCTGACCGGTGGTGGAATCGGTGTGAGGGCGAGGGCGGCGCTGCGGCAGCGGTTGAGATAGACGAGGCCGATCGCGAGCCGGAGGAGAGCCAGCATCGCGACGCCTACGACAGCGCACATGATGCCGTGCCACGTGATTCCCGGCATCTTCTGAGAAAGGGTCGACGAAACGACCGTTTCCACGGTGAGGCTCCCGATCGCAAGGCTTGGAAGCGGTGCTTCCGGTTGCCAAATTGTGGCGGCCAGCGGGAGGAGGAGCACCACGATCAAAAGGACCCGCCAGTAGATGAGCAGGGTCTCAGGGTGACGCAGCCGGAGAACCCGCGGGAGGAGGAGCCCGACGAACAGGAGGAGGCCGCTCTGGAGGGCGTATGAGAGAAGACCGATGGTGGTGTCGTGAAAGTTCATTCGGATTCCCTGATCATGTCGGCAATCTCCTGAAGGTCCTTTTCGGAGAGCTTCCGGTCCTTGACGAGGCTGAGCAGTAAAGGTCGAGCCGAGCCTTCGAAGACCTTGCCAACGAAATCATCGATCATGCCGGAAATGACCTGGGCCTTGGGTCGCACGGGTTCGTATCGGTAGGCCCGCCCCTGTTTGCGGCGTGTCAGGTGACCCTTCTCCTCGAGGATGTTCATCATTGTCATCACTGTGGTGTACGCGAGTTGCCGGCGTTTGTTGAGACATTCGTGGACCTGGCGCACGGTGGCGCCGTCGAGCTCCCAGACCACGTGCATGATCTCGAGCTCGGCATCGGTGAGCTTTTGGCTTTGAGCTAACATACTAAAAACTTAGTACTAAAATTTTAGTCTGTCAAGCCCCGATATCAGTTTTTAGTTTTTAGTTTTGAGTTTTTACCGGATCGCAACGTTTGAACGTTCAACGTTGGAACGTTCGAACGTTTCGTCCACACACCCCTCGACGG
This sequence comes from uncultured Thermoanaerobaculia bacterium, assembly GCA_965364305.1. Lineage (GTDB taxonomy): Bacteria > Acidobacteriota > Thermoanaerobaculia > Thermoanaerobaculales > Sulfomarinibacteraceae > Sulfomarinibacter. The sequence continues at coordinate 4,223 of CBDTWX010000132.1, read as the reverse complement.
AGAAAGGTCAGACTCAACGGTGCGCTCGTAACTGGCGCTAGCTCGATATATCTGCGAGGCGAGCTAGTCGCACTCGATTCGCTCGATTGGCGTACCGTAGATGAACACCCCGTCTCCGGAACCTTCGTCCGTCTTGGTGGCGTAGGCCACGAAGCTGACGAGGTCGTCTTCCTCGATCTCACAGGGATCGCCCGGGATGTCCTCGGGATCGAGCCAGAGCTCGACGGTCAGCGGGCCTTCGACAACCGCCGGGACGCCGAGCTTTCTGAATAACCACTGGTCCATGTCGAACTCGAGGAGATCCTTGCTGCCAACGGCCATTGCCACACCGTCTTTGTCGAGGAATCGGTAGTGGACGGTGATCGGGACCTCCGCGAACGAAAAGTTGACGATTCCCAGGCTTGACCGGTAGTCGTTGTCATTTCGGACGCCCGTGATCACCGAGGCCGACTGACCGAAGTTGAGAAAGGAATCTGCAAACTGTACGGCGGGCACCGCGGTCCCATAGGTTCCGACCTCGCTGCCCACGTTGTAGGTCCGCGTCGTGGCCAACATCACCGAGCCACCTGGATTGGATGGGTAGATGCTGTCGTCGCACTCGAGTAACAGTGAACCCTTGGAATTCTTGGTGATACCGAAAAGGGTTGCGACGAGGTCCTCGATCGTGCGCGTCTCTCGCGCCTGGAGGGTCAGGGTCTCCGCGTGCTCTTGATCCTTGGCGCTGGCCTGACCAGATGGCAAGTACATGACGCCCACCGTGAGCTCGTCATCCATGACGTTGTGCACGGTGAGGTCCGAGCGCCAGGAGGTAGGCGGGTTTCCGGCACCCGCGGTGTGGGCGACGACTGGGAAGAACTGTGTTTCGTTGACGATCTGTGCCGCTCCCAGGGCGACGACTCCCAAAACCAGCACCATAGTCAGACAAACCCTGATCCGCATGGGTTGCCTCCTCTCCGGTTTCCGCGGTCGGCGATACATTGTCCGAATTTTTTCGGCTCGAATTTACATCAGATCGAAGCGCTTCGCAATATCTGGAACTGTTTTGCGGTCCTTGGTGGCGGGAGAAACAAAAAACTCGAACTGGGTGGTTGGGTGGGTGGACTTGATTTATGCTTTATTTACACCTATACTTGAAAACCCTGGAGGAAGTCATGGAAGTCCCACAGCTCGCACCCGTGACACCACGAGCGCAGGACCTGCACGCCACGCTGCCGAACGAGCTGCAGCACTCCCTATGCCGGGCAACAGAGTTGATCCGCAAGCGGCGCACGGAAACGCGTGAAGAACCTTTGCCCACCTCGCTCGACAGCCTCGATCACCTGCTCGGCGGTGGGCTCCCCCGGGGCGAGCTGGTGGAGATCGTAGGCCGCGGTTCCTGTGGTCGTTTCGCCGCTCTCCTGGCGGCGCTGCGGGCGGTGACCGGAGCCGGTGAAGCGGCCGCTCTCGTCGATCAGGGCGGTCAGCTGGACCCACAGGCAGCCGCCGAGATCGGGGTCGATCTGGAGCGCCTGCTGTGGCTGCGACCGCAGAACCTCGGCGACTCCCTGTCCGCCGCCGAGCTGCTGATCCACACCGGTTTTCCGCTGGTCACCCTCGACCTCGGATTGCCGCCCGTGCGCGGCCGGGCGCCGCTGGCCGCCTGGCTGCGCCTGGCACGCGCAGCCTCCACTCACGGAGCGACGGCGCTGGTGGGCTCTCCCTACCGGTTGAGTGGGTGCGCAGCCGGGGCGGTGGTGTCGGGGGGCCGTGGTCGCGGCCGCTGGAGCAACGGTGGTGCGTCCCACCTGCTCGGAGGACTGCGGTCGCGGCTGTGGTTGACCCGGCGCATCGGGCACCCCGATCTCGGCGAGGTGCCCACCATCCTCACCCTCCCCGAGGCGGCTTTCGGACCAACAACTTCAGTCGATCCCATGAAAGATACTTCGGATTTTGGATTGCGGATTGCGGATTTACCGCCCACCCACCCTCGAGATTCAGCGCCATCTGAAATCGAGGAGGAAAGGAGAGAGCAACATGTCACAGCCCTTTGAGATCGACGGACAGAACTTCTTCAGCCTCGCAGGTGAGGCCTGCGGGTTGCTGGTGATCGGTTTTTGCTTCTTGGTGCTGGCGTTCTGCGTGTGACATCGATGCTGGATGCTCGATGCTCGATCCACCCACCCACCCGAGAAGTTGCCCGCAGATCACGCAGATGACGCAGATGGCCACCCATCCACCCGAGAAGTTGCCCGCAGATCACGCAGATAGACGCAGATTTTTCGATGCGGCTTGTGGAGACCTACACCACCGACGAAGTCATGCTACTTGCACGCCCGAGGTTTTAACGCAGAGGCGCGGAGGCGCAGAGACGCAGAGAGTTCGTCTCGAAGCCCCATCATCCGGCGAGGTCCTGACCGTCAAAGACGGCCAGGAACCGCTGGGCGAAGACACCACGGCGAAAACGAGCTTTCGGCGTGGTGTCCTCAACCAGCGGCCTGCGCTCAGAGAGCGCAGGCCTCGCCTACCCCTCTCTTCAACTACGAGGTGCGCACGAACGGTCCCTCGCCACAAGACGGAACATGGCAGGCGGAACCGACACGCCATCGGCGTGGAGGCCGATGGGGCGACCGGGCTCGACGAACGCTCGGGTTCGGAGAGTCCGGGCGTCTCAACGGTTGCCGGCGGTCATGAGATCGCCGGCTGTTCCGCCGGTCTTTCCAGGCTCCACGTATCGAGCTCAGTGATGAGCCCTTTGCGTCTTTGCGTCTTTGCGTCTTTGCGTTTTTGGACGGGCGGACGGGATCTGCGTTATCTGCGTTATCTGCGTGATCTGTGGGCAGTCTTCGGGTGGGTGGGGGCTCCGCGTCTCCGCGCCTCCGCGACTCTGCGTTTTCTTCCTCTGACCGGTGGGTTCAGAAGCTCTGTGGCTGCGGGCCCTGAAGGACCCGCCTACACCATCTTCGTGACATCGCGCGGGTGGGCGGGCGGCCATTCCGAATTCCGAATTCCGAATTCCGAATTTCCATGACCCGCATCGCCTGTCTCCACGTGCCGCTGTTCCCGCTCGCGGCGAGGCTGCGGGCGGAGCCTGAGCTGGCCGGTGAGGCGGTGGCGGTGTGTGAGGGCAACGGTTCCGCCGCCAGGGTGGTGGGGGCCTCCCGACCCGCCCGCAAATCGGGTGTCCGGGCGGGGATGAGCCTCGCCCAGGCACGCGGCATCCTGCCCTCGCTCATCGCCCGCGGACGCGACGTCTCCTGCGAGCACTCGGCCCACGAGGCCCTCATCGAGACCGCAACCGGTCTCTCACCGCGGGTCGAGGACGCCGCTCCGGATATCGTCTTCACCGATGTCGGCGATATGGGTCGTCTCTTCGAAGGGCCTTCCGGCGAGCGGGACATGGGCCAGGCCGCCATCGTTTCGGCCGAGGCTCTCGATCTGCCGGTGCGGGTCGGTATCGCCGGCAACAAGCTGGCCGCCCGTATCGCGGCCCGCATGCCCGACTCGCCGAAGGTGGTTCCCGCAGGCGAGGAGACGCGTTTCCTCGCTCCCCTGCCGCTGGATCACCTGCCCCTCGACCGGCGTCTCCTGGAAACTCTGCGCCGCTGGGGGATCCGCACCCTCGGAGATTTCGCTCGGTTGCCGGCGGACCGCACCGCGAGCCGTCTCGGCCCGGCCGGTGCGAGCGCCCACCGCGCCGCCCGCGGCGTCGATGCCAGCCCCCTGGCGCCATACCACCCACCACCTACCTTCCACGAGGGCATGGCGCTGGAGTGGCCGGTGGTCACCGTGGAACCCCTGCTCTACGCTCTTCGCCAGTCGCTGGAGAGGACGCAAAAAAGACTCGAACGCGAGGACCTGGCGTGCGCCTTGCTCGAACTCGAGCTCGGTCTCGAACCCGAAGGTGCCGAGCACCGAAGCATCCGGCTGCCCGCTCCGACCCGCAACGTGGACGCCCTCCTAGCCCTGACCCGGCTCGAACTCGAGTCGAAACCACCGCGGGCGCCAGTGATCTCCTTCATCTCGATCACCCATCCCGACCGCCCGCGCCGCGGCCAGCTCACGCTCTTCGGCGCCCCGGAGATCCACCCCGACAAGCTCGCCGGCACCCTCGCCCACCTCGCCGCCCGCATCGGCCCCGAGCGGGTGGGCTCGCCGCGCACCGTGGACGGTCATCTCCCGGAACGATACGAAAACGCGGACTTCGACCCTCCACCAGCCCCCAAGCTGCGCCAACCGCCCCGGCA
>CBDTWX010000131.1:0-12022 GCA_965364305.1 uncultured Thermoanaerobaculia bacterium | reverse complement strand
CTTTACCCGCATGTCGGCGTTGGCCGACGAGTGCGGCGCACTCAATCTGTCCCAGGGATTTCCAGATTTCGACGCGCCGCGGCCCCTGCTGGAAGCCATGAGCCGCCACGTCATGGCCGGCGGCTCGAATAGCCTGGTCGGCAAGCGATCGAAAAGGAGACGGCACCCGCCGCACGATCTCCCGGGCCAAACCAGCGGCCTCGCCGGCTACTCCATCACCTCATGAACGAACCGCGGGTTTCCATACCGCTTCAACCCAACGGACCTGCCGCTGACCCTGTCGCCGACGCCGTCCCCGTCTCTGCCGCTGTCCCTGACGCTGAAGCTGCCGCGGCCCGCCGACATCTTATGGTCAGGACGTGTGGGCTTGAACCCGGCTGAATAGGCCCGCGAACTCAGTCGGGCAGATCGTCGAGGACCCGCTGCATGCTCCGCTTGTAAACCCGAAATGCGGCACGACCGTCCTTGGTGAGCCGGACGACAGTGTGCGGCTTCTTGCCCAGGAACGTTTTTTCGATATCGAGAAACCCGGCCGCCTCCAGCTTGCTCAGATGGGTCGACAGGTTGCCCCAGGTGAGGCCTGTCATGTTTCTCAGAAAGACGACGTCGGCGCTTTCGACAACATAGAGGTAGGACAGCACCATCAACCGGGCCGGAGCGTGGATGACCTGGTCGATATGTGCCAGCGGGTGAAGATCCTCCGCAGCAGGAGGTGGATCCGTCATTCCGCCGTCACCTCCGATGCCGCTTCATCATCGGTGGGAATGGGGTGCTTCCGAAGGAGACGGATGAACAACACCACCCCGGTCGCGATCATGATTCCTGCAGTCAGCCCAAACGTCACCGGGAAGCCGTGATGAGGCACCTTGAGGTTCACGTACAGCCACTCGCCGGCCATCGGAGAGAGGGCCGCCAGTGCCCCATAGGCGTAGAGGCGAGAAACGTTCAGAAAATGCGCCGAAAGGCTGAAGAGCACGAGCACGACGAGCGAGAAGCGGGCCGCAACCACCCATCCCGTCACGAACCCGAAATCCACCGTCGAAAGGGCACCCAGAAAGAGTGCGAACACGAGCAGCACGAGCATTACGAGATTGAATCTGATCAATCGGGTCTTGCGCCATGCCCCGTACTCCGCCGTTCCGACCCTGGGCTTCACCACGTTCTTCCTGACCCAACGGATCGCGAGATAGACCAGGCCGAAGAACGGGAGAAAAACGGCCGCACTCAAGAAATCTCCGAGACTTCGGCTGAGAAACGGCGCAAAGGCCAACTGTAGGACGACGCATCCAGTAAAGATATCCAATAGCCCATCCTGGGTGTTGACCGAAAAAGCCCGGCGTTCAGCCTCTTTCAAACTGATCTTCTCCATCATGATCATGCTCCTGAGCTCGTGGCGATTATAAGATTTCAAAGTACTCTTCCTTTCAAAGTACTTTGTATATTCCAGCGAGAGAATTGTCAAGGCCCGGTGAGAAGAAGCCTGTCTGCCGCCGAATCGAGGTTCTGAACATCCCCGGGTGGAATGAGGCCACCTACAGCGGCCGGAACAGCTGTGGCGTCAGACTGCAGGCCTCATACCCCGCGCCCCGTACGGGTGGGTGGGATTTCCGAATTCCGAATTCCGAATTCCAAATTCGGTCGGGTGGGTTGGCGGGCTTCTCGCCTCAAACCAGTCTCTGCTCCCGGGCGTGTTTGCTGGTCAAGAAGGAGTACATCGCGGGAACCACGAAGAGGGTCAAAAGGGTGCCCACCAACAGACCGCCAATCACCGCAATTCCCATCGGGATGCGACTCTCTGCCCCTGCCCCGAGACCCAGCGCGATCGGCAAGATGCCGAGCACGGTCGAGAAACTGGTCATCAGCACCGGCCGGAAACGAGCCGTCGCCCCTTCGATGATGGCGTCGGTTATCGAGCTACCGGTCGCCTTCCTCTGATTGGCGAACTCGACGATCAGGATCCCATTCTTGGTCACCAGACCGATCAGCATGATCATCCCGATCTGGCTGAAGATGTTGACGGTCTGGTTGAAGTACCAGAGCGAGAGCAGCGCGCCGGCCAGAGCCAGCGGAACCGTAAACATGATGATCAGGGGATCTCTGAAGCTCTCGAACTGGGCGGCCAATACGAGGTAGACTAAAACCAGCGCCAACACAAAAACAAACAACAGGCTGGTAGCACTCTCGGCAAAGTCTCTCGATTCACCGGCAAGGGTCGTCGAAAAGTCCTCGTCCAGCTCCCTGTCCGCAATCTCTTCCATCGCCTGAATGCCGTCGCCGATGGTTTTTCCCGGCGCGAGGGCAGCCGACACGGTTGCAGATTCGTAGCGGTCGAAGCGAAAGATCTGCGGCGGGCTGCTCGTCTCCTCCACCCGCACCAGCTTGTCCAACAGAACCGGTGGCTGACCTTGGGTTGTGACGAAGAGATTGCGAAGATCGACTGTCTCGTCACGCGCGCCGCGGAGCACCTGCCCAATCACCTCGTACTGCTTTCCATCCATGACGAAGTAGCCCAACCTCTGCTCGCTCAATGCCAGCTGCAGAGTCTGGGCTATCCGCAGGGCCGAGACGCCGAGGTCCTGCGCCCTCTCGCGGTCGATCGAGACCCGCAGCTCAGGTTTATCGAACTTGAGGTTGACATCGGTGAATGCAAAGGTCGGATCTGCTGCAGCGGCTGCGAGAAACGACGGCAGGACCTCCTGCAGTCTCTCCATGTTCGGGGCCTGGATCACAAACTGCACCGGCAGTCCGCGACGCCTGCCGACTGCGATCGTCGGGGACTGAGAAAGAAAGGTCTGGGCATCGGTCAACCGGCCGACCTTTCCCGCCAGAGCATCCGCGATCTCACCCTGAGTCCTCTGGCGCTGGTCCGGTTCGACCAGGCTGATCCGGCCAAAGCCCGAGTTGACCGACGAGGCGGCACCGAAACCCGGTGCGGTGACCGTGATGATGTTGTCGGTCTCGGGGACCTCCTCCGAGATCAAGGCGTTCAATTGATCCATGAAGCGGTCCATATAGGCAAAGGTCGCGCCCTCAGGACCACGGACGGAAATGCTGATCCGGTTGCGATCTTCGAGCGGAGCCAGCTCACGCGGCAGAATCTCGAGGAAGAGGGCCACCAGGCCGAGGCACACCACCACGATCGGCAGGGCCAGCCAACGCCGTTGGAGGAGTCCGGTCAGCCGCTCCCGGTAGTCCTCAACCAGGGCACGGAAAAACGGCTCCGTGGATTTGTAGAACAGGGGCTGCCGTGCACGCTTCTTCAAGAGACGGGTAGAGAGCATGGGAGTCAGGGTCAGGGCCACAAATGAGGAGATGATCACAGCTCCGGCGAGGGTCAGACCGAACTCACGGAAGAGCCGGCCTACCAAACCACCGAGAAACAAAATCGGCATAAAGACGGCAACCAGGGCCACGGTGGTCGCCACCACCGCGAAGAATATCTCCCGCGTTCCCTCGACGCCCGCGCTCTGCGGGTCGTGACCAGCCTCGATCTTGGCGTAGATCACCTCGACCACGACGATCGCGTCATCCACCACAAGACCGATCGCCAGCACCAGCGCCAACAGGGTCAGCACATTGAGCGAGAACCCGGCGACATACATGACGAAGCACGACCCGATCAGGGATACCGGAATGACCACAACCGGAATCAGGGTCGTCCGCCAGTCACGGAGAAAGAGAAAGATGACAAACATGACGAGGCCAAAAGCGATGAGGATCGTCTGCCGCACCTCGGCCACAGATTTACGGATGAATCGACTGGCATCAAAGGACCACGAAACCTCGATATCCTCCGGCAGGGACCTCTGAATCATCTCGACCCTTCGATTGAACTCATCTGCGATCGCGATGTAGTTGGCGCCCGGCTGCGGGCGAACGACGACCAGGACCATCGGGATACCGTCCCGTTTGAGCACGGTACGTTCGTTGCGTGGGCCGAGCTCGGCGTAGCCGACGTCCCGCAAACGGACGATCCGACCCGCCTCGCTCTTGAGGATCAGATCGTTGAATTCCTCCGGAGTGGTGAGACGACTCATGGTCCGCACCGGAAGCTCGACCTCCGCACCTTCGATTCGCCCCGATGGGAGCTCGACATTCTCGCTGGTTACTGCGTCCCGGACATCGATCGGCGACAGGCGGAAGGCAGCGAGCCTGCTGGGATCGATCCACAACCTCATGGCGTAGGTCTTCTCACCCCAGATGTCGACGCTCGCGACATTGGGTATGGTCTGCAGACGCTCCACGAATGCATCCTGGGCGATGCGGCTGAGCTCGAGCAGGTTGCGCTTGTCGCTGCGAACGCTGATCCCGGCAATCGGTCGCGCGTCGGCGTCCGCCTTAGAGACGATCGGGGCATCGACGTCCGGGGGGAGGTTTCGCATCGCTCTGGACACCTGATCACGTATGTCGTTTGCGGCTCGTTCGAGATCGGTACCGAGACCGAACTCGGTCTGAACGGTGCTGCGGCCGTCGCGGCTGGTCGAGGTCAGGGTGCGGATTCCATCCACCGCGTTGACCGCCGCCTCGATCGGCTCCGTAATCTGGGACTCGATGACTTCGGCCGAGGCGCCCCGATAGGAGGTCGAGACTGATATGTTCGGCGGGTCGAGCGACGGGAACTCCCGGACACCCAAGAAGGAGAAACCGAGCAATCCAAAGAGAACGATGGTCATCGACATCACGATCGCCAAGACCGGGCGACGGATGCTGAGGGTGTAGAGGCTCATGATCCAGGCTCGTCGTCGGCCGCAGACCCGTCGAGCTCGACCTCGAGCCCGGACCGCAGCTGCAGGATGCCGGTGACGATCACCAGCTCGCCCTCCGAGAGCCCGCCGGTGATCTGGACCGCTGTATCCGAGCGAATTCCGGTCTCGACCGGTCGAGGTTGGGCTGTTCCATCTTCCAACACGAAGACCTTCCTGCCACCAAGCTCGGGGATCACCGCAATCGAGGGTACCGCCAGGGCGTCCGGGATCGAACGCAAGACGAGATCCACGTTGGCGAAGGACCCCGGAACGAGTGCACCATCTTTGTTGGGGCATCGGGCACGCACCCGCAGCGACCGGGTGGCGGCATCAACGCTCGGTTCGACGGCGTAGATCGTACCCGGGAAATTTCGGTCTGATCCTTCGACGGCGAAAGAGATCTGGTCCCCCGCCTCCAGCAGACCGGCGTACTTTTCCGGCACCGTGAAATCGAGCTTGACCGGATCGAGATCGTGCAACGAGGTAATCCTCGTCTGCGACGAAAGGTAGCTGCCGAGGCTCACCCATCGCAGGCCAATGACACCGCCAAAAGGTGCTCGAATCTCCGTCTTGAGCAGCTGCGCCTCGATCAGCTGGAGCTCGGCACGCAAGACGTTGAGCTCGCCGAGGGCCACATCGTAGTTCTCTCTGCTGATGACTCCTTCGTCGAGCAGCTGCTGCTGCCGGGCCTCGGCCCTCTCTGCAAGCTCGACCCGATGAATCGCGCGCTGCCTCTCCGCCACGAGCTCGGAGTCGTCAATCTCGAGCAGCAACTCCCCTGCCGCGACCCGGCTGCCCTCTGCAAAGTGGATGGCGGAAACTTTCCCTGAGATCTCGCTGACGATATCGACGTACTCATTGGCCCGGAGCGTCCCGGTTGTCACAAGCCTTTCGGTCAAGCGCTCCGGAGCGACTCGATGCACCTTCACCCGGAGAATCTTCTCAGTCGGGGCAGTCGAGGTGGGGGCCGGCGCCCGGCGAAACTCGAGCAGCTTCGGCGCAGCCAGCGCCGCGATAATTGCGATCCCCGCCACTATTCCAAGGCCCCGTTTTGGGATGACTCTCATCGGCTTCTCCGTTTCTCCGGATATGCCGGCCGGTCCTCTTGTGTCTGTTCGGACCCGACAGACCCTTGGTTATAGCATGGGGGTTGTGGGAATGAGGAATGAGGAATGATGAATCGCCACCCGCCCTCCATCAGGAAAATTTTGAATTTTGAGTTGTGAGTTTTGAATTATTCCCGGCCACCCACCCAAAGAAACACAGAGGCGCCGAACCAACCACCCTGCCACCCTCGCAGAGCCACCACTCACCAGAGAGAAGAAATGAGCTCGAGCATGTGCACGCGAGACGCGTGCACCACAATTCCCTTCTGCAGGCTTCTTGTGCAGCCCTCCCGGCTGCGCTTTTGCCTGGAGCTGCCCTGCCGTTTCTGCCGCTGTTTTCTGTCCCAGTGGGCTGGCGCTGTCACCTGTCGCTGATCACCGTCCCCGTTGGCTGGATCTAAACACTGCCGCTGGTAGCTGACGCTGATCCCCTCCCCGGTTATCATCTGAAGTACCACGAAAACGGAGCAATTCACCGTGGATGACCAGATCACAAAGAAACCATTCGGCAATCTACCCGATGGCCGCGAGGTCGATCTCTACGTCCTCACCAACCAGAAAGGGATGCAGGTTTCGATCACCACCTACGGCGGCATCGTCACTGCGCTGACCGCTCCCGATCGCCGGGACCGGCTCGCCGATGTCGTGCTCGGATTCGATCGCCTCGACCTCTATCTCGACGGCCATCCCTACTTCGGGGCGATCGTCGGCCGCTATGCCAACAGAATCTCCAAGGGTACGTTCACCCTCGCTGGCAAAACCCACACGCTGACCGTCAACAGCAACGACAACCACATTCACGGTGGGGTCAAGGGCTTCGACAAGAAGTTGTGGGAACCTCAGCCGCGATCCACGCGTGCGGGTTCTCAACTCGAGCTGGCCTGCGTGAGTGAGGACGGAGAAGAGGGGTATCCCGGCCGCCTCGAGGTCACCGTCACCTACACGTTGACCCACGACAGTACACTTCGGATCGATTATCGGGCGACCACCGACAAAGCGACGCCAGTCAACCTGACCAACCACTCCTACTTCAATCTCGCCGGTCACGGCAGCGGAAGTATCTTGGATCATCGAGTATCGATCAACGCCGATCGGTTCACACCGATCGAGTCTGGGCTTGTACCCACGGGAGCCCTTCGAAAGGTCACAGGCACACCGATGGACCTCCGCAAACCGATCGTGATCGGCGAAGGGATTGACGACGACGACGAGCAGCTCGACCTCGCCGGAGGATACGACCACAACTGGGTTCTCAACAAAGACGACGGCGATATGCCACTCGCGGCCCGGATCTCGGACCCGGCCACCGGCCGGGTCATGGAGGTGCTCACCCGAGAACCCGGGATGCAGTTCTACACGGCGAACTTCCTCGACGGAAGTCTTGTCGGGAAAGACGGAGCCGCCTATACCAGGCGCTGCGCCCTGTGCCTGGAGACCCAGCATTTCCCCGATTCACCCAATCAGCCGGCCTTCCCTTCAACGATTCTCGGACCCGGGGATCTCTACGACACGACAACGATCTATCGGTTTTCGGTCGACTGATCCTTCCGCCTCCCACGGCGAACGCGGGGTAGAGACATTTGGCGAGCGGCGGCGGCCGAGTCGCCGCCGTGGGACCGGAAGAAAACCAGTGCCAGCGAAAGCGACAGACCTCAGTGGCAGCGACCAGCGTCAGGATTCAGGATCAGCGACAGCCCCCTCCCACCCGCGAGCTCACCGCAGGACACTGATCCTGCCTCTGTTTGCTGCCGCTGGTCACTGCCGCTGTCTCCTGTCGCTGCTCCTGATTGCTGTCTCTCGAATCCAGTTGCGCAGCCTCTTCCTCGGTGTCTCCCGAGGACTCGCGGGTGAGGCGCTGATTGGCTACTGACCTGAATCGTCCCGCACCAGTGAAATCCGCTCTCATAATCAAGCCTTTTTACAACTTATGACATCTCAACGAGTGACGGACTGAAACAGCAGGGATGTCGGCCCGTACGAGCAGGATGAGACGGCCAGCATGAGGTCGACCAGCAACCATACAGCGGGAGGACGGCCAATGAGGAACATCCGAACCCTGAAATTCGCACGATCCATCTTCGTCGCTCCCTGGCTCATCCTCGCCATCGCAGCATCGGTCCAGGCCGAGCTTCGCGTCCATCAGATCCCCAGGCTCGACACCATGCCGAGCATCGACGGAACAGTCGACGAACCGGTCTGGCTCGACGCCCTCTCCCTCGAACTCAATTTCGAGGTCCGTCCCGGAGAGAATATCGAGCCGCCGGTCCGCACCGTCGCGCTGATCGGCTATACGACCAGCCACCTCCTGGTGGCCTTCAGAGCCTTCGATCCCGATCCCGGGGCGATCCAGGCCAGGCTCTGCGATCGCGACGATATGTACTCGGAAGACTGGGTCGCGATCGTGCTCGACACCTTCAACGACCAGCGACGCGCCTACGATTTCTTCTCCAACCCCTTCGGAGTGCAGGGCGACCAGATCGAGGCCGCAAGCGGGGGCGGTGGGAGTTGGGACGCCATTTGGGACTCTGCCGGCCGCATCACACCGTTTGGCTACGAGGTGGAGATGGCGATCCCTTTCAACTGCCTCGGGTTTCAAAAGTCCTCCGACATCCAGACCTGGGGTTTCGACCTGATTCGCAGCTACCCGCGGAGCGTCCGCCACCACATCGGGCTCTTCCCTCGCGACCGCAACAACGACTGCTACCTCTGCCAGACAGAAAAGCTCGTCGGGTTCGAAGGCGCATCGCCAGGCAGGAATTTCCAGATCATCCCTACCGTGTCGTCGGTCACGACCCAGGAGTACAGCAACCCTACCAAGAGCCCGACGATCGAGACGACGGTCTCCAGCGACACCCAGCTCGGGGTCACAACGAGCTGGGGCTTCACCCCCAACATGACGCTCAACGCCACCCTCAACCCGGACTTTTCCCACGTCGAGGCCGACGTGGCGCAGCTCGATATCAACACCCAGTTCGCCCTCTACTATCCGGAAAAGCGGCCGTTCTTCATGCAGGGGGCCGACTTCTTCAACACGCGCATGAGAGCGGTATACACCCGAACCATCGCCGACCCGCTGTGGGGCGCCAAGATCACCGGCAAGGCCGGCGCAAACGCCATCGGAGCCTTCACGGCGCGGGACGAGATCACCAACATCATCTTCCCGGGCAACCAGGGTTCAGACTCGACGTCGCTCGACCTCAAGACGGACGGCTCCGTTTTTCGCTACCGTCGTGACCTGGGCAGCGCCTCGAGCCTCGGGGCGCTCGTGACCGACCGCCGCGGAGGCAGCTACGCCAACAGCGTGGCCGGCATCGATGGCGATCTGCGAATCAGCCCTACCGACCGCCTCCGGGTGCAGGTCATGGGCTCAACGACAAGCTACCCGTCGGAGGTGGTCTCCGATTTCGACCAACCCGAGGGAGATTTCGCCGGAGCGGCGGTCGATGCCTTCTACATCCACAACACCCAGACCTGGGACTGGTACGCCCACTACCGCGACATCAGCCCAGGTTTCCGCGCCGACCTCGGATTCATGCCGCAGGCCGACATTCGCTACGGAGATGTCGGCTGGGGCCACACCTGGATGCGCGATCCCGGCGGACCCTGGACCCTGCTCAACGTCGGGAACGGCGTCGAGCAGTCACAGGACCATGCGGGAAATCTCCTGACTCGCTACGTCACGGCCTGGTTCGACTACAACGGTCCCAAACGATCGTACGTCCACATGAGCGCCTACTTCGGCGACCAGTGGTACGAGAACACGCGCTTCGACGACAGCCACATCAACTTCGTCGGGGGGTTCTGGCCGACCGGCCGCCTCGACGTTTCGCTGAGCGGCGTGATCGGAGATCGCATCGACTACGCCAACGCCCAACAGGGCGAGCGCGTGCGACTGAACCCCAATTTCGAGCTCATGATCGGCCGCCATCTCGCTGTCGGTCTCGACCACACCTGGGAGTCTCTCGACGTGGCGGACGGGCGCCTCTATACTGCCAACCTCAGTCAACTCTTTGCGCGCTACCAGTTCACCCGCCGCCTCGGGCTGCGGGCCGTGATCCAGTACTCGGACACCGTGCGGAACCACGCTCTCTATCGTGATGAGGTGGACCCCCACTCCAAGGACCTCTTCGGCCAACTCCTCGGCTCCTACAAGATCAACCCGCAGACCGTGGTCTTTCTCGGCTATTCCGGCAGCTCCGCCAACGAGTGGACTGACGGCCTGGATCGAATGGACGACACTCTGTTCATCAAGATCGGCTACGCCTGGAACCTTTGATTTTTTGCCCGCACGGGCCCTGGCAACGATAATCTGAGAATATTGATATCCGCGACATTACTTTGCCAGGGCCCGTGCGGGCAAAAAATGGTGGGAGGAAGTTTGAAATCTCATATTGGAACCATCGTATTCACGCTCCTCGTCTCGATCGCCGGTGCTTCCCAGCCGATTCCATTCGACTCACCTCGATGGGAGATTAGCGCCGAGGAAAGCCGAATCGAGGAATACATGGGTCGGACGAGCCTCTACATGAAAGGAGGATTGGCGCTCATCAAAGACTCCGAGTTTCTCGACGGTGTGATCGAGTTCGATTGCGTCTTTCCTCAGGCGCGGGCATTCGTGGGAGCCTCCTGGCGGGTCCAGGACGCCGCTAACCGAGAGGAGTTCTACATCCGGCCTCACCAATCCGGAAACCCGGACGCGAACCAGTACACGCCGGTGTTCAATGGTCTGACCGCCTGGCAGCTCTATCACGGCGAGGGTTACGGTGCAGCCGTCGACTACGATTTCGACACATGGATCCCGATCAAGATCGTCGTCGCCGGCCGCCAGGCGGAAATATATATCGGCAACCTCGAGAAGCCGGCACTCTTTGCCGACCAACTCAAACGCGAGCCGGCCTCCGGCAAGGTCGGCCTCAACGTCGCCAATTTCGGTCCGGCTCGCTTTTCGAACTTTCGATACGAAACCGTCACACATCCCATCTTGAAATCCAAGGTCGAGCGGGACAGGAGCGCTCCACCCGGCGCGGTGATCACGTGGCAGGTATCCAGCACTTTTGACGAGGCCAAGCTCGGCTCGACAGCCGAGCTCACGCCCGAACTGACGAATGGCCTGACATGGACCGGGCTGCGCAGCGAGTCCACCGGTCTCGCGAATCTCTCCGTAGTGAATGCCCTCGGCAAGGGCAAGAACACCGCCTTTGCGAAGGTGATCGTGACCTCCGACCGCGCGCACGCAAAGACTCTCGCTTTCGGCTACAGCGACCGCATCCGCGTTTTTCTCAACAACCGCCTTCTCTACACCGGGAACAACGGTTATCGCTCGCGGGACTACCGGTACTTGGGAACTATCGGCTATTTCGATGCTCTTACCCTTCCAATGAAGAAGGGCAAGAACGAGCTCTGGTTCGCGGTTTCGGAGAGCTTCGGCGGCTGGGGGATCCAGGCTGCGTTTGACGACACTAACGGCATCATTATCGAGGAGTGAGGGACACTCCCGAAATCCTTGATTTCGAAAAGGAAGCAGTCTGGAGGAGGCTGAACACGAGACACCGTTGAGGGGGACACTGCAATGCCGTCACAGGGTCGAGCCAGCAGTCTGCTGCTGACGCTGCTGGCCGTCGTCTTCAGCATCGGTCTGACCTTCGCCTCGATCGAGCTGCCGAGTCTGCTGCATGGAGCCCTCGCCGGTGCCCTGCCGTCCAACGAGGGGGACTCTCACGCGGACGAGGCGGCGCTGTTGCGAACCGAGCTCTTCATGCGGCACTACCATCTCCGAGCCGTCGGCTACGCGTGTTTCGGGCTGATGGTCCTGCTCATCGTCCTCGGTTTCGCCGTTGGCAAGAAGGGTCCCGTCGTCGCCGGCGCTCTGCTTCTGTTTTTGCCGGTCTTCGCGCAGTTCGCGGCGGTCATGTTCTTCCTCGCCGGTCTCGGTGTCCTCAACCTCGTCTGGCTTCCGGTGCTCGATGTCTCGCTCGATGCAGGGAGGCTCGGCGAGATCGCCTACCTCCCGTACCGACTGCTCAGACTCCCCTTCTCGCACTTGGGGGTGGATATCCACGAGCCGACTGTGTTTCTGGTTCTGGGAACCGGTCTCCTCGTCTTCACCCTCGGCACCCTCGCCTGGTTCTTCGCTCGCTTCCGCGATAAGGATGTGGCGGATCTCTGGATCTA
>CBDTWX010000130.1:0-12074 GCA_965364305.1 uncultured Thermoanaerobaculia bacterium | reverse complement strand
CGCCGCCGTAGGTGTGACGGATTCTGAGGTCCGCCGCAACGTCATCCGGCACCGTCACGTCGATCGATCCGTTGAGGGTGGAAAACGACATGGGCAGCTCGGGATCGACCGTGTCAAAGCTGGCGAGGATCGATCCGTTGCGAGCATCCACCACCGCGCTCGCCCCGAGCCCCTCGAGCTCGACCGAGCCGTTGCGGTTGACGACGTCGACCTCGCCGCCGACGCCGCGCACCGAAATTTCGCCACCGTCGGTCATCTCGAGCTGGAGCCGTGTTTGGCGGGGCACGGTGACGCTCAGCTCGATGCCATAGAAGCCCTCGATCCGCGATTCCACCGACAGGTCCATGACGTTGCCGTTCTCGTTGATCCGGAGGTCGATCAGGTCTTGGATGGAGTCGGCAGAGGTCGGACGGCTCAGATCGGGCACCACCCGGACCGTTACGAATACCTCGGCGCCGTCGTGCCCCTCGATTGCGATCTCGCCCCAGCGGATGCTGCTGCGAAAGGTCCCGGGCTCCTCGGGGTACGAGAAGGTCTGTGGTGCGAACTCGTACACCACGGGCGCGGCCGCGTGGGCGGCAGCTGAGAGTGCGAGTGCTGCGAGACTGACACAAATAGTGCGCATCGTTTTCATACGTCGTTCCTTTCAGGAGTCAGTGCGAGGGCACGGTCGGCGTGCCGGCGCACGGTTTCATCGACTGACGGATCGCGAGAGAGACGCTTGATGATCTCGGCGACCTGGGACCCGGTCGTCGGTGTCAAGAGGTCGAGGAGCATGACCTGAACGATTGGCGCGCCGAGCTCGGGCAGGGCGCGACTCAACAGTTCGATTTCGGCGTTCGAAAGCTCCAGGTCGGCCAGATGGTCGACAGCAGCCAGTTGCACCGCGGGGGTCGGGTCTCGCAAGACCCTTTCAATCAGCGCCGCTCGGGCCGCCGGTTCGGCGGACGCGAGCCCGCCGACGACATGCATGGCGGCCAACCGCTGGGCCGTCGTCCGCAGCGGCAGGGCGGCCGCGATGGCCGAGGCGTGCTGTGCGGCAGCATCGGGTACGGGTGCCGTTCCCGGGCGCGCCGCAAGGGACATTCCGAGTGCTCCGGTCAAAAGGCCGATGCCGAAGATCGAAGCGGCCCGCGCCCAGCCGATACCCGTGCGGTGGGGGAGGGAACCGGTGCCGCGAAGCGCGAGTCTGAATTTCCTCACCATTGTGCGAGGAGGTTCCTCGACCGAAACCGACTCGAGCTCGCCCCACACCCGTGCCAGGCGGGCTTTCTCGTCGTCCGAGCGTGCCAGCTCGAGGATGTCGTCGAGATTGGGGTGGTCGTGATTCATGGCGTCGACTCCTTTTCGCCGAGCTCCCGGGAGAGGTTCTGTAAAGCCCGGTAGACCCTCGCTTTCACGGCGCCCTCGGTGCAATCGAGAATCGCTCCGATCTCTCGGTACGAAAGATCATGAAAACGTGCGAGCAGCAACGCGTGCCGTTGCTCGAGGCTGAGCCGGGAAAGTCCGGATGCCAGCCGGGAAAGCTCCAGCTTTGCTTCAGCCGCGCGTTCCGGGGAGGCCCCTGGGTCGGGCGCCCGCGTAAAATAGGGCTCGCTGTCCACCTCAATGCCCCGTCTCATGCGGTGATCGAGGAGGAGATTTCGCGCAATTTTGAAGAGCCAGGGACTGAAAGCACTGTCCCGTTGGAACGTGGAGCGATAACGGAGGACCCGCAGGAAAACTTCCTGGGTCAGATCTTCGGCCAGAGATGTGCGGCATCCCGAGCGGCGCAGGAACCGGTAGATCGACCCGTGGTGCCGTTCATACAGTTCTTCTAGCTGGGAGGTCTTTCCGGAGCCCACGCCGGCCATGAGGTCGGAATCCGAACGGTGCGAGGATTCTGATTTCATCGACATACAAGGATGATTACTGCTTCGTTCGCCAAAGGTGACGGTGACTTCAGAGCTGTGCGAGAGGGTATCCCCTGCGGTTCAGTGGGGTCTACCACGTTTCAGCGGAAATTCCCCGCCGCAGCGAGACGGGAATGCGAGCCCTCAAGATGGCGATCGATCACGAATGAACCACCCCGATGCCATCGGCGGATGACGGCATGGCGATGAGCCGAATTTTTGCGGATCACGGCGACGGATCAGGTGTGCTGTCCGCGTGGTTTCTCCCGTTGGGTCGTCGCCTGATCAGGGCTTTGGTGCTGCCTCGACAGGTACGGGCACATCGATTCGACGTTGCGCCGGGGAGCGGCAGGGCACTTTGTCGCTGCGGCACGTGCCGCGAGGTAGGGGCAGGCGGCCATCTCCGAACGGTCAGAGAGGCTCGGTGCCAACACAGCGCCACCGTTGTTTGGCCGGTCATGAGAACCGTAGATCAGGACTGCGGGGGCGATCGTCGGGACCTCGAGCCCCGCCTCACCGCCCCGCGCGTGCGTCGGAAAGATGACGACCATGATGGCCACGGTCACGACGACTGAAATTGTCAACACGAGCGATGCTTCGAAAAACCTGCGCATGATGAATGGCCTCCTCTGTCTGTTGGTTCTTACAACATGAAACAACCCCAAAGGTTTCCCACACGATGAGAAAAATTGAGGTGTCGGCTGCCGTCGGCATCCGCGGCCGACGTTGGGACGCTGAGGGCGGCCATTCCTCGGCTCGAGGGAATGAATCCTTGACCGATTCGATTCGGGGTCAAGAAGTGTTTTGTGCGTGCCGTGCATCCCGACTCGTGCTTCGCTACGGACCGCGTGGTGGTATTGCCTGAATCAGTGGCTCGGTCGCTCAAACATCTGCGAGGGTTTTTCGGCAAAAAGCCTTCAACATGCGCGTGGCTCGGGACGCTGCAGATCTGCGACAGCCCGCGGCAATGCGACAATGCCGCCGGAGGTTCCGTCAACCATGCGCATCCGTTCAACGAGCGTGCCACTGTTTGCGCTGCTCGTGCTGCCGGTGGCGGTGGCCACCTTTGACCTGTCAATTGTGGTCGCTTCGAGCCTCGTCGTGCTCATCTTGGCCGGGCGCTGGTTTCTGAATCTCTATCAGTTGTTCACACGCCGAAGCGGTCCGGACCTGGTCCTCGAGAGCATAGCCGCCAGTCACTATGTTGAAAAAGTCAGGTGGTCTCTGGACCGCCTCGGGGTTGAGTTCGACGAGGAGATGGACATCGGTACGTTGGGCGTCTTCTTCACCGGTCGTACGGTGCCTCGGCTACGGATCCGGACCGGTCTCGTGGTCTCGAGAATCGGAAACTCGTCCGATATTTTGCGATACCTGTGGGGTCGATATGCAGCTGAGCTCGACGATGCGGTCGCCTTCCTCGAGCCCACCTCGGAAGCACTCGAGCTCGAACGGCAGCTCGACACCTACGGTGCCCACCTCCAGCGCTGGATCTATGCAAGGTCGACCCCACACGGCCGTTTCTGCCGCCACATTTGGGGCGTCGATCACCCGGCGATTCCCCTCTGGCAGCGGCTGGCACTTCGCCTCCTCCACCCATTTCAGCGATTGATGATCCGCCGCGCGTTCCGTATCTCGCGATCTTCCACCGAACGGAGCATCGTCAAGATCGAGGAGCTTCTCGAACGGGTCGAGGGCCGGCTGGCAGAAGGTCACGGCACGCTGCTTGGCGGCGTCCAGATCTCCTTTGTCGATCTCACCTTTGCGGCGCTCTCGGGTCTCTGGGTCTGGCCGACGAACTACGGCGGCGGCCGCCGTGCCGACCCGAGATCAGATTCCGACCGAAATGGCGGCCGATATGGATGCCTGGCGACAACGGTTCCCGCTTTCGACCGCCTTTGTCGAGCGCCTCTACCGCGACGAGCGGATGGATGGCACCCATGAATCAGTCGGAGACGCGGATGTCGCCGATGTCGAAGCGAGTGCTGATCCGCAGCGTGGGCGGAGGTAGCTCTCGCTCGGACAGCGATTCGAGCGGGCGGCCGAGCCCATCGATCCTGACATCACCGGGCAGCCGCAGCTCGCCGGCTCCGAATGCGACCCGTAGGTCGATGTCGGCATCCCTGCGCCACAGACCTCGGAGGTCGACCTGCGCGGCCCCGAGACCGTGATGCACAACCAGCGTATCCGGGCTGGCGTTGCCGAGCCGGTCGAGGAACATTGTGCCGATCCTGCCGTTGACGTGCAGCCGCTCCATGGGGACATCCATCGGGTCGGAGACCAATACCTGCAGGACACCGCGGTCCAGCTCGACATCGGCAGTCGACAGCGCCAGATTGGCGAAATCCATCACCAGATAGCCGCCCTCCATCGTTGCCTCGAGATCGAACGGCAGGTCGGCAGGGATCTGGACAGCGACCTCGGGCGATCTCTTGCCCAGCCAAATACCTATCACGGAGATGTGCAGCAGACTTCTCTCGTGGAAATCGAGATAATAGACCCAGTCTCCATCCTTGCCTTCCTCATAACGGTGCTCGAGGGTGTAGACATCGGGATCGAAGCTGGATTCGACGCGCAGCGGCCCTCCCGGCGGGCCCGCCTCGAGGGTGACCAGAGCGGAAGAGAGTGAAAGAAGGACCTTCCCTCGACCGAGGCCGGCCGGCGGGGCGTCATGGGACAGCAGGTGCGCTTCCGGCCGCTCCGAGATGTGCTGGAGGAGGAAGATGACGCCGACGGCGAGGGTCATGATGCCCACGCAGACCAACAGTCCATTCAGGTGCCGTCGCTTGATCATGCTGTCCGAGACCTCAAACT
This sequence comes from uncultured Thermoanaerobaculia bacterium, assembly GCA_965364305.1. GTDB lineage: Bacteria > Acidobacteriota > Thermoanaerobaculia > Thermoanaerobaculales > Sulfomarinibacteraceae > Sulfomarinibacter. Next base: position 7,371 of record CBDTWX010000130.1, on the reverse strand, counting down.
ATGAAACGCGTCAATTCCACTGTAATTACGAATCCGCGGCCTCCACAGTCGGGTTGTCAACGGTGGGAAAGCCGGCCCAATGGGCTTTCTGCTCTCTCAGTCAATTGGACCCCATCGAGTCATGTCATTCGATGTGGCACACCTCGGCGGAAGTTCCTGGCTCTGTTTCGCCACCACTGAAGGCCAGCAGTGCGGAGTGGTCAAACTCAAGGGCCGGGGGCCCGAGGGTGAGGCAGACATCGTTCTCTTTGGATCCGTCGGTGTGAATGGTCACCACGGTTGGTATCGAATCGGCGAGATCCAGGCCTCGCCCCCTGCCAAGCTTGGCTTTGCGAAGGGAACATCCCGCTAGGGCACTCCCCATGTGTGAATTCAAAACGGAGTGCCCGACATCCGGGTGGAAGCCGCTTGACATTGGCCGGTGACCGCGCATGATACCGACAGTGACCCGACGCGAATTGACGAACGGCTTTCGACTCTTTGTGCTGAGAAAGGCATGGCAGGGAAGAATCGACACCGATTTTTGAGGCACCATCCCCATCTGGCCCCTCTGGTGGTGCTGCTCAAGGCGTTCGTGGCGATCTGGATCGTCATCATCTTCGGCACCGTGGGTTATCACGTGATCGAGGGCTGGCCCGCTCTCGACTGTTTCTACATGACGATGATCACTCTGACGACGATCGGCTTTGGCGAGATCTACCCCTTGAGCCCGGAGGGGCGGATCTTCACGGTCATCATCATATTCCTCGGTTTTGGCATCGTCGGTTACAGCGCCCTCACCGGGGTGAGGTTCTTCATCGAGGGCGAGTTCACCAGGATTCTCAAAAGGCGTCATGACATGAAATGCATAGAACAGCTGCGGGATCATTATGTGGTGTGCGGTTTCGGTCGGATGGGCTCGTTCATATGTCGCGAGTTCGAACGGCGGGGGGTGCCGTTCGTGGTCGTGGAAAAGAAGGTGGAGGTGCAGGAACACATCCGGGACGCGGGGTACCTACTCTCTCCGGGCGACGCCACACGGGAAGAGATACTCCGCGGGGCCGGGATCGGCCACGCAAAGGGCCTCGTGTCGGTCCTCGAATCCGATGCCGCGAACCTCTACACGGTGCTCACCGGGCGGCAGCTCAACTCGAAGCTGGACATCACCGCCAGGGCCGGCGAGAGGTCCGCCCAGACAAAGCTCAAGCTGGTCGGCGCCGACCGCGTCATCAACCCTTACGTCCTTGGCGGCATGCGCCTGGTGGTCGGCGTTCTGAAGCCGGATGTTCTCAGTTTCCTGGATGCCGTCGTCGACTACAAGGAGCAGGAGATCGAGATCGAACAGCTGCGGATCGGCAAGGGGTCCGACTACTGTGGCGAGCGTCTCGGCGAAACGGGGATTCTGAGTGACCGGAGACTCATCGTCCTGTCGATCAAGAAGAGCGACGGCCGTCTGGTCTTCAATCCCGATCCGGAAACCGTCCTGGAAACCGATGACACCGTGATCGCCATAGGTGACCGGGAGGTGTTGAGTCGGATCGGGGCGTTTTGATGACGGCGCTCCAGAGCGCTGCCGATCGCATCGGCCCATCGAGCTCGAGATCTACCTCATTGTCGAGCGCGGCAGGTCCAGAGTTCCGCAGTCATGGCTTCACTTTCAGAACTGCGACCCTGGCACCCGGCACGCGCCGCTGGCCCGGACTATTCACCAGGCGTCTACTACGGACGGCGAATCACGGCGTCCCGTCGTGCTTGTCGCCAACGGATACTTGCGCTTCGCCGCCCTCGTCACGAAACCTGGTGAGAAGTACGAGCTAGTGGTGACCTCGGCGTCGGCCTGACGGTCTCTTGATTTCGGAAGCGTCCTCATCGCAGTCGGGACCGACATGGGCGTTGTTGATGAAATCGACGATGTCTTTCCACCATTCGAGGAGGGCCGCATCGGGGTCGTCAGACAGGAGCGCCTCCTCGGCGCCGGCCACGACCTCGCCAACCGTCATCCCACCGTCGGCGTCCTCCGGGAGCTCCTCGTCTCCGGGGCACAGCTCGTCAAGCATGAGATCGGGATCGATTCTCTCGCTCACGATATTGAACCACAGCGCGAGCAGGTGTCGGGCGAGTCGATCGGCCGCCGAGTCGGCGAGCTGCGGCGCACACAGGAGGATCTCGGCCAGCTCCAGGGTCGAGGTGTCATACAGCTCCGAGAAGACCAAAGAACCCTCACTGGAGTCGGTTCCGTCATTGATCTCCTCGAGAAAGGCCTCGAGCTCTTCGACCGTGTACGTGGCGTTGTGCCTTTCTTCGAAGGCCTTGCGAATCCGGTTGCACCAGTAGCCCGGTCCAGCGAACTCCCCGTCATCGGTTTCCTTCTCACCAACGGCTACCTTGGCTCGACTGCATGAGGGATCCTCGATCCCGTCGGCAACCACGCAGGCGGTGTTGACGACGTTTGAACCGTCGGCGAGGGGTTGATCGAAGACCGCGGTCAGGGCGAAGGTCGCTGTTTCCCCCGGCGGGAGAGAGGGGAGAGACCACGTGATCAGATCGTCGGTCTGGCTCTCCGGCGCCGGCACAACGGTCGCTGGATCGACGGTGAAGGCCGGGGCAGAGTCGCCAGTCGTCGGATCGGTCACGGTCGGGATCTCATCGGTGATGAGCAGATTGGTCAGCTCACAATCCCCGGTGTTCTCGACCTCGATGAGGTAGTCGACCTCGCCGGCAATTTCGACTTCTCTGGTACTCGCGGACTTTTTGACGGTCAGCTCCGGACAATCTTCATCACCCGTTTCACCGCCGCCCAGAACAACGGTCACGTCGTGGCCGGAGGGGTTCACCACCCCATAGCAGACCACGGTCTCTTTCTTCACCTTGTGGCCGGCCGCGATTGCGTCGAAGTGAGCCTCCAGGCCGTCGTCACCGACGACCTCGACCTCAATCTCGACCATACCGCCCGGCTCGATTTCGTTGATCGAGTCGTGGTTGCGGACCGAGACTGTCGTGAAGTCGGCCGGATAGACGCCGTGCCGGGGGACATCCTTGCCATCGCACGGCAGCGTCGGGGTACCGAACTGGAGACTCGCGCCATCGATGGATGTCTCCTCACCGTCGGGCCAGATCAGGGTGATGCCGCCAAGCAACGTCGGGTCGTTGACCGCGACCACCAGCGAGGCATCGGTGGCGGTGTCATCGTCCTTGGTGCCGCGGTTCTCCACAATCAGGGTGAAGACGCCGTCAGTCACTACGTGACCGCCCGCGCGGGGGTCGTCCGAATCGGGATAGAGCCAGAGCTGGGTTTTGGCCTCGGAAACGCCCGCGGCCGCGACCAGCGTCGCCAGGGTTACAAGGATGGTAATCGAAAACATACGGTCGACACGACGCCATGAATGTCCGGTTGGGGAGGTGATCATATCGTGCTCCTTGATCGTCGAAATGGTCTCGGATGTGCGCTGCAACGGTCGTTTTCCGACTCCAAGAACGGAATATCCACCGGGGCCGGTCGAACGATCCGTTGCATCCTTTCCATCAACGTAGTGCCGCGGAGAGATCGATGTTGTGACCGAAATCACCAGACCTTGTACTCGGTATTTTTTCTCGTTCGTCGGCCCGATGCTACCGTTCGTCGGCAGGTGCATGACGCGACCGTATCCACCCTGACAGGCTGAATCAGGCTCCACCAGAGCTGCCCGGGAAGGGGGATCGAATGCGAAAACACCTGCGCGAGATCGTGGCCAATGCCCGTCGGATACTGATTGAGATGTGGCGGATGCGGCGGACGATGGTGTTCTGGATCGTGTTTCCGACGCTCATGCTGTTGCTGTTTGGTTTGATCTACGGCGAGGGAGGCCGCACCGCCGAGTCCTTCGACCGTGTCGCGCCGGGCATCCTGATCGGCGCCGCGTTGTTCTTCAGCTGTCTCGGCGGTCCGATTGCCGTCATCGTCGGGGACCGCGAGCGGCGCACGATGCGGCGGCTTTTCTTGACGCCGATGCGGTCGTCATCCTACCTCCTCGGCGTGGTCGCCGCCCATGCGCTCGTAGCCCTCGGGCAGACTGCAATCGTCTACGGCATCGCCGCGGCGTTCGGGGGCTCCTTCCACGGGTCGATCGCGCTCGGATTCCTGATCGTGCTTCTGTCTCTGACGACCTACGTCGGCGTCGGTTTCTTTTTCGGCGCCCGTTTCGCCCGTCGTGCCGAGGACGTCAACGGCCCAGTGTCCGCCTTCGGGGTTCCCTTGCTGGTCTTGGGGGGGACGTTCTTTCCGCCCACCATGCTGCCCCCTTTCTTGCTTGCGCTCACCCAGCTCAACCCCATCTACCACATGAACGAGTCGCTCAAGCCGGTGTCTGCCCTGGGTGCAGGAGTGGGGGACATCGCCACTCACCTCGCGATACTGGCGGCGTTTGCGGTGGCTGGCCTGGCGCTCGGGACCCACGCCTACCGATCGATGTTGCGGCGAGAACGGAGGGCGGCATGAATATCGAACTCGACCATGTTCACAGAGCATTCGGCACACGCCAGGTGTTGCGCGGTTTGTCGCTGTCCGTGAAGGCCGGCGAGACGTATGGGCTTGTCGGCGCTAACGGCTCCGGCAAGACGACGGCCATCAACATCATGTGCGGTCTGCTCGAGGCCGATGCCGGGACCGTGAACATAGCCGGTGAGCCGCCGGGCGCCGCAGGCCGACGACAGATCGGCTTTTCAGGTCAGGACGCGGCGCTCTATGAATCCCTCACCTGCCGCGAGAATCTCCGGCTGTTTGCCGATCTCTACGGAGTCGAAACGGCTCGGCTGGGCCACCGTATTGACGAGGTCATTGAGGGTTTCGGGCTCGGTCGATACGCCGACATCGCGGTGGCCGCCCTGAGCGGCGGCTGGCGACGCCGGGTGGACCTGGCGGTGTCGACCGTGCACCGGCCGAACATCCTTCTGCTCGACGAGCCCACGGCGGGGCTCGATGTGGATGCACGTTTCGAGCTGTGGCAGCTGATCGAGGAGCAGCGACGAAGCGGCGTCACGGTTTTGGTGACCACGCACCAGCTGGACGAGGCCGAGCGCCTGTGCTCGCGGCTCGGAATCCTGGGCGGCTGGTCGTTGCCGGAACCATGGAAGAGCTGCGCGCCGTCGTGCCGGCGGCGAGAGTCGCCGAAGTGGACGGTCACGACCTGGAGGCTGTGGGTCGCGCCGCTCTTTCTCTGGGCTGGGGGCTGAGGCAATGGGGAAATCGTACCGCGTTGCTGCTGCCGAGCTCGCTCACCCTCGCTGCGACTGCTGACGCGCTCGCCGACTGTGCCCTGACGTCGATCTCCCTCAAGGAGATCAACCTCGAGCACGTCTATCTCGAAACGACGGCCGCGTCCTCGGACCAGCCATCGGCGTAAGGCCAGTGCGCTACCATGTCATGACGTTGATGAACCGCATGATTCGACACCGCGATACCGAGCCCCTTGCGAGCACCATGCACGCAACCGAGGCAGCGGGTCGCGGCGGCCGGCTCCGCGCCTTCCTCGCGCACTGGGCCGGTGTGCTGGCGGTGTGCATCCTGATCGCTGCCGCCCTGACGATCATGTTAGCCACCCGGCAGCGGTTGGCGATGCCGACCTTTTTGGTCCTCACGCTCATCAGTTGCTGCTTTGCAGGCGCGTACCTCGGGTTCCACCATCTGTTGATCGGCCGCGTGATTCCTCGATCCAGTTCCTGGTGGGTACGTGTGGCTGTGCACACACTGGTGGTCGTCGGCGCAACCGCCGTCGGCGGTGAGGTTGCGGTGCGCCTGATGAGTGTGCTGGGTGGACGAATCCCGCCGGATGCGCGGTTGCGGGTTTTCGGCGTGGGTCTCGCAGTGTTGGGGGCGATCGGCCTTTTCGAGATCGGTTATGAACGCCTCAGGCAGCGCGTACGCGAGGTGGAGCTTCGCGAGGAGCGCGCCCGGCGGCAGGCTGTCGAGGCGGAGCTTGCCGCCTTGCGCGCGCGCACCGATCCGCATTTCCTTTTCAACGCCTTGAACACGGTAGCCGGACTCGTTGAGGAGGACCCGCAACGTGCGGTCGAGGCGATCACGCGCCTCGGGCAGTTTTTTCGCCACAATGTGCAGGCCAGCCGCAACGGTTCCGTGACCCTCGGCGAGGAGCTTCGAGCTGCGAAGACCTACCTCGAGATTCAGGCGCTTCGTTTCGGCGATCGTCTGTCGTGGGAGGTTGTCGCCGAACCGCAGCTGGAGTCTTTCGCGGTGCCGGCGCTCATCGTACAGCCTCTGCTGGAGAACGCCGTGATACACGGCCTTGCTGAGCCCGGCCGCCCCGTCCGTATCCGCCTCGAAGTCGAGCGAGCCGGGGACCGGATCGAGATCACCGTCGATGATGACGGGCCTGGACCCGGCGGTTCCGTCCGACGCGGCACCGGCAGCTCGCTCGACGACCTCGCCGACCGGCTCGAGCTGCTGATCGGGAGGTGTGATGCCCTCGAAACCGGTGCGAGCCCGCTCGGCGGGTTCCGCGGCCGTCTCGCTCTGCCGGTCGTCGGCGACCGGGCGAGGAAAAACTCGTGAGGGCCTTGGTGGTGGACGACGAGCCGCTCGCGCGGCGGCGGCTGACCCGCATGCTTGGTCAGATGAAGGGTGTCGAAGTGGTCGGCGAGGCGGGCGACGGTGTCGAGGCTCTCGAGCGGATCCGCGCGCTCATGCCAGATGTCGTCTTTCTCGACATCCGCATGCCGGGGCTGGACGGGCTGACGCTGGCATCGAACGAACCGGGTCTCCCGCCGGTAGTGTTTGTCACCGCCTTTGACGAGTATGCGGTGCAGGCTTTCGAAGCGGAGGCGGTTGACTATCTCCTCAAAACCATCGAACTCGAGCGATTGCGGAGCGCGGTGGATCGTGTTCGAAACCGAGGATTCAAAGCGATGTCCGAGCGCCTCGAGGGGGTGGTGCGGCGTCTGGGCCGGTCGCAGGACCCACCGCGGATCGCCGCGCGGATCGGCTCATCACTCTTCTTCTTCGACCCCCGCGAGATAGCGCGTTTTCGCGCCGCGAACAAGTACGTGGCCTTTCAGGACCGGCAGAGGGAGTACCTGCTCGACGAGAGCATCGACTCGCTCGAGACCCGCCTCCAGGCGTGGGGCTTCGTTCGCGCGCATCGCTCCGAGTTGGTCAACACTCGCAACATCGTTGCCCTGCACGTGGAGGGCCGCTCGTCGACCCTCGAGCTCAGCACCCATGAACGAGTCTCCGTCAGCCGCCGTCGCCTCGCCGCAGTGCGCGAGGTTCTCGGTATTGAATGAGGCTCGGGCTCCGCCTTCACATGTCCACAGCCGGCACCTCGATGGCACTGATGCTGCAACTCGCCCGGACTATTCACCAATCTTCGGCTGCAAGGCCCGATGCACCGCACCCAGCGC
>CBDTWX010000129.1:0-12238 GCA_965364305.1 uncultured Thermoanaerobaculia bacterium | reverse complement strand
CCGCCACGAACCCATTTGCCGGCGTCATCGAGGCCGCAGCGGCGGCCCCGGCGCCCGGCGTCCTGAACGATCTCCGGGGCAAAGGCCAAAAGAGCTTTGCCTCGCTCGGTCTGCCCAGTCGTCGCCAGGAGGAATGGCGTTTTACTCGCCTCAAGAACCTCCAGGAATCGGTCTTCGAGCCGCCTGCCCGCGTCGCTCCACGCGTCGACATCTCACCGTGGAGGACCGCCGACAGCCATCTCATGGTCTTTGTCGATGGCGTCTTCGACGCCGACCTCTCCGATGTCGGCAGCCTCCCCGACGGGGTGGTCATCTCGAGCCTCGTGTTGGCCGCGGCCGCGGAGTCGGCGCCTGTCGAGAACCACCTCGGGAGTCTTGCGCCGCTCGAGCAGCACCCCTTCGCGGCGCTCAACAGCGCACTCCTGGCAGACGGCGCATACATCCACGTTTCGGAGGATGCCGCCGTCACGAAACCGATCCAGCTGCTCTTCGTCGCCGGCGCCGAAGGGCGAGCGACCCTCGGCACACCGCGGATTCTGATTGTCGGCGAAGCCGGAAGCGCGGCGACGGTGGTCGAAAACCACGTTGGAGCCGGCGGCGCGTCCCTCAGTTGCCCGGTCACCGAAATCGTCCTCGGCGAGACAGCAGCGCTCGAGCACGTGGTGGTGCAGGAAGAGGGAGCAGAAGCGAGCCATCTCGCGGTTCGGCAGATCCAGCTCGGCGCTCGGAGCCGCTACTCCAGTCAATCCGTCTCGCTTGGCGGCGCACTCGCCAGAACGGATATCAACGTCGTCCTCGACGGCGAAGAGGCCGAGGCATCTCTCGACGGTTTTTATCTCACCGACGGCAGACAACAGGCGGACACTCACATTACGGTGCGCCACGCACAGCCTAACTGCAACAGCTTCCAGCTTTACAAGGGCATTCTCGGGGGCTCGTCGCGGGCGGTCTTCAACGGCCGAATCATCGTCGACCAGGATGCGCAGAAGACCGACGCCAAACAGGCCAACCGCAACCTCGTGTTGTCCGACAACGCGATCGTCAACTCCAATCCGCAGCTCGAGATCTTTGCCGACGACGTCCGTTGCACCCATGGATCGACCATCGGCCGCCTCGACGAGGAGGCGATCTTCTATCTGCGCACCCGGGGCATCGGCGAGGATGAGGCTCGTAGGCTCCTGACGCTCGCCTTCGCCGGCGAAATCCTCGAACGGGTTCCGATCTCTGACCTCCGCGAGCGCCTCGAGGACGAAATCGCAGGCCGGCTGTCTCTGATCGAAAGACGTGAGGAGCATCGGTGACAACCGGAACAGCTTCCGAAACGGGCTCGGCGGTCCTCGATCTCGAAAGCATCCGCGCCGACTTTCCCGCTCTCCACCAGGAAGTGCACGGCCGACCGCTGGTTTATCTCGACAACGCCGCCACGACTCAGAAACCGCGCGCGGTCATCGACGCGGTCCGGACCTTTTACGAGCGGGACTGCTCGAATGTTCACCGCGGGGTACATCTTCTGTCGCAGCGGGCCACAGTTGCCTACGAAAACGCTCGAACGACTGTCAAGGCCCACCTCGGCGCCGCCGACAGCCGAGAGATCGTTTTCACCCGCTCGACCACCGAAGGCATCAACCTGGTGGCCTCGAGCTTCGTTCGCCCGCGGCTCGCGGCGGGTGACGAAATCGTGATCTCTGCGATGGAGCACCACTCCAACATCGTTCCCTGGCAGCTTCTGTGCGACGAAATCGGCGCCTCGCTCAAGATCATTCCGATCGACGATGACGGTGACATCATCCTCGAGGAGTACGAACGCCTGCTCACCGAGCGCACCAGAATCGTCGGCATCGTCCACGTTTCGAATGCCCTGGGCACCGTCAACCCGGTCCATGAGATGGTGGAGATGGCGCACGCCCGAGGAGTGCCGGTGCTGATCGACGGCGCGCAGGCGGTGCCCCACCTCGGAGTCGATGTCCGAGAGCTCGACTGCGACTTCTACGTCTTTTCCGCCCACAAGGTTTACGGCCCGACCGGCATCGGCGCCCTTTACGGCAAACGGGAGCATCTCCTGGAGATGATTCCGTATCAGGGCGGCGGAGACATGATCCTGTCGGTGACCTTCGAGAAAACCCGATTCAACGAGCCGCCGCATCGCTTCGAGGCCGGCACCCCCAACATCGAGGGCGCCATCGGTCTTGCCGCGGCACTCGATTATGTGGACCGTCTGGGTATCGCTGCGGTAGCCGCCCACGAAAGCTCACTTCTCAGCGATGCCACCGCGCAGGTCCTGGCCTTGCCCGGGGTTCGTCTGGTGGGATCGGCGCACCGCCGTGCTTCCGTCCTGAGCTTTGTCATGAAAGGTATCCACCCGCACGACATCGGCACGATCCTCGACTCCGTGGGCGTGGCGGTGCGCGCCGGACACCACTGCGCGCAGCCCGTGATGGCCCGCTACGGCGTGTCGGCGACCGTCCGCGCATCCTTCGCTATTTACAACACCACACCGGAAATCGACGCCCTCGTCCGCGGGCTGCACAAGGTGAGGGAGGTCTTCGGCTGATGTCCGACATGCGTGAGCTCTACCAGGAAATCATCCTCGATCACAACAATAAACCCCGAAACTGCTACGTCATGGACTGCGCCACCCGGTCCGCCGACGGCCACAACCCGCTCTGCGGCGATGTCGTCAAGGTCTACCTACGGATCGAGGACGGGGTCATCGAGGAGATCAGCTTCCAGGGCGACGGCTGCGCCATCTGCACCGCCTCCACCTCGATCATGACCGAGTCGGTGAAGGGCAAACGAGTCGAGGAAGCCAGGGAGCTCTTCGAGGGTTTCCACGAAATGTTGACCGGGGTCGCCGAGGAGCAGGGCGTCGAGCTCGGCAAGCTCAAGGTCTTCGAGGGCGTCCGCGAGTACCCGGTGCGGGTCAAGTGCGCGACCCTGGCGTGGCACACGCTGAATGCCGCGATGGATGGCAAGGACGAATCGGTAACCACCGAATGAGTGTTGAGTTCTTAACTGTGAGTTTTGAGTTGTCGCCCACCCACGCCGGAGAATGGGGAGAGCAGGCTGAAAATCAAAATTCGGAATTCGGAATTCGGAATTCGGAATTAACCTCCATCTACCCTGCGATATCGGGAGGGCGGAGGGGAATTCAAAATCCAAAATTCAAAATTCAAAATTCGAATCCGGACGGCCGATGAGCACTGCCCTTCGCGATCAAGTAATCGAGACTCTAAGGGGGATTTACGACCCCGAGATTCCCGTCAACATCTACGAGATGGGGCTCGTGTACGAGGTCACGGTGGATGACGATACGAACGTCCACATCGTGATGACGCTGACCTCGCCGATGTGCCCGGTGGCGGAGAGTCTTCCGCCGGAGGTCGAGGAGAAGGTCGGGGCCGTCGAGGGCGTGGCGAAGGCCACCGTCGAGCTCACGTGGGACCCGCCGTGGGACCCCGAGATGATGTCCGAGGCGGCAAAGCTCGAGCTGGGAATGTTCTGAATTTTGAATTTTGAATTTTGAATTCCCGCCCACCCAGCCCCGTACATCAACGTCTCCGTGCCCGTCTCCGTCTCCGTGCCCGGATGTCAGCGCACAATCGGTCGCGGACGCGGAGAATCCGAGGAACAGTGACGGTCTTCTCCTGACACGTGCGCACCTGGCGGGTGACTACGCAGCGCGACGTCACGGATCTGCCGCTGACGCTGATCGCTGACGCTGACGCTGACGAATGCCGCTGTCTCCCGTCGCTGCGGCTGATTCTGACCCTGATTGCTGTCGCTTTTCCTGCCGGTGTCAATCCAACCGTGCAAGCGGAGCGAACGAGTGGAGGGTTCCATTCGACTCGGCCCGTGGCCTCGCTCAGGACAAGCCGGGGTGGGGGCTCTTGGTGGCGCCATACGGAAGACCACCTGCGCATCGCAGCATCCAGCATCCGGGTGGGTGGCGGTATCTGCTTCTATCTGCGTGATCTGTGGGCTTCTTCCGATGGGCGGGTGGGTGGCGTTCCGAATTCCTAATTCAAAATTCCGAATTCCTAATTCCTAATCACCTCTCGCTCCCCTGCTAGTCTTCTCCACGGGGGGATCCAAAAATGACGACAGCATCTCCAGCGATCGACCGTCGACGATTCATGGCCTATCTTGGCGGGTTCGGCATTGCGGGTCTCGCCGCAGACCGCCTGTGGGCGACGGCGACCGACAAGGCGGTCACGGCCGCCGATATCGATCACGCGGCACGGATCGCCGGTCTCGATTTCACCGACGAGGAACGGGAGCTGATGCTCGAGGGCGTCAACGATCTTCGCGAGGACTATGGCGAGATCCGATCGCTGTCGATCGACAACGGCGTCTCGCCGGCGCTCCACTTCGATCCACGGCCGACCGGTTTCGAATACGACCCGGGACCGCGCCGGTACCGTCCCAGTCGTCCTTCGGCAGTCCAGGTCCCGGACGATCTCGAGGAGATCGCCTTTCTTCCGGTCACGCAGCTTGCGCAACTCGTCAGGACTCGGCAGGTGTCCTCGGTCGCGCTGACCGAGATGTACATCGAGCGTCTCAGACGCTTCGACCCGAAGCTCCAATGCGTCATCACGCTGACCGAGGAGCGAGCGCTCGCTCAGGCGCGGCGGGCCGATCGCGAGCTCGCCGAGGGCCGCTGCCGAGGTCCGTTGCACGGCATCCCCTGGGGGGCGAAAGACCTTCTCGCGGTTCGCGGCTATCCGACGACCTGGGGCGCGACTCCCTACAAGGAGCGATATCTCGACCTCGACGCCACCGTTGTCCGTCGACTCGACGCCGCCGGGGCCGTCCTGGTGGCCAAGCTGACCCTGGGGGCGCTGGCCAACGGCGACGTCTGGTTCGGCGGCAAGACCCGCAACCCTTGGAACCCCGAGGAGGGGTCGCGGGGCTCTTCCGCAGGTTCAGCGGCCGCGGTCGCCGCCGGCCTGGTCGGTTTTGCGATCGGCACCGAGACCCGAGGCTCGATCCTGTCGCCGTGCACTCGTTGCGGTGCCACCGGTCTGCGTCCCACCTTCGGGCGGGTCAGTCGCTTCGGAGCCATGGCCTTGTCCTGGAGCATGGACAAGATCGGGCCGATCTGCCGCTCGGTCGAGGACTGCGCCTTGGTCTTCGACGCCATCTGCGGCCCCGACGGCCACGACGAGACCGTGATCGACGTGCCGTTCAGCTGGGATGTCGATCGTGATCCCAGAGGCCTTCGCGTCGGCTATCTCCGCTCGGCCTTCGAGAGGGAGCCTGATGAGAACCAGAGGGAGTGGCACGAATTCAACCTGGCCACGCTGAAGACCCTTCGGTCGATGGGGATCGAGCTGGTCCCGTTGGATCTGCCGGATGTTCCGATCAGCGCACTCGGCTTCATCCTCAGGGTCGAGGCGGCCGCAGCCTTCGACGAGATGATCCGGACGAACCTTGATGACACCCTGGTGCGCCAGGACCCCAGCGCCTGGCCCAACCGCCTTCGCACCTCACGAACGGTCCCCGCGGTGGAGTACATCCAGGCCAACCGGGTCCGTCGCGTCGCCATGCGCGAGATGGCACGAATCCTCGACGGCATCGATGTCTACATCTCGCCGACCCGTGGCGACAACCTCCGTCTCACCAACCTCACCGGTCATCCCGCAGTGGTCGTGCCGAACGGATTCAGATCGAACGGCACGCCGACAAGCATCACGTTCTGCGGGAATCTCTTCCGCGACACCGAGGCGCTCCTGCTCGCGAGGGCCTACCAGGAGGCGACCGGGTTCCATCTGCGACATCCGACATTCTGAGAACTGAGGAGCGCGCAGGGGCATCGACGACACAGGTGCCACCCTTCGCATTGTTCGATTTTTTCAGCTGCCGATCTGGCATCGAGGCGGAATCGAACAATGCGAAGGGTGGCACCCAGCACGTCGAAGTGGGAAGCGCCTATCGATATTAGGCCTCGCTGGCCACGAGGCTGAAAATCTCGACCAGCACCGTGACAGCCTTCTCCATGTCGGCGACCTTGATGCACTCGTCGGTCGAGTGCTCGTTCTGGGCGCCGATGCCGATCACCGCCATCTCGATGCCGCGGTTGTTGTAGATCGAGGCGTCGGTGAACCCGGTCATGAAGGCAGCCTGCGCATCGATACCGACCGTCGCCAGCGCCTGTTTCGCCACCCGAACCGACCACGAGTCTTCCGGAATCTGCACCGCCCGGCACATCTCGTCCGCCTCGATCTCCGCCGTGGCGCCCGCGGCCTCGATCTCGCGGCGCAGGATCCCGGTCATTTCCTTGCACAGGTTGACCGCCTTTTCGTGGTCGGCCGATCGGCACTCGGCGAGGAAGGAGCACGTATCGGGAACGCCGTTGCGGATGATCCCACCGGAGATGACCCCGACGTTGGCGGTGGTCTCGTGGTCGATTCGGCCGAGCGGCAAAGCCGCGATGGCCTTTGCCGCGGCCAGGATCGCGTTGATGCCCTTCTCCGGCTCCATGCCGGCGTGAGCGGCCCGTCCGCCGATGGCGACATCAATGGCGAAGTAGGTCGGTCCGCCGATGATGATCGTGTCGAGAGTGTCGTTGTCCATCAGAAAACCGCGACGCGCGCTGATGCGGCCGAAGTCCATTGCCTTCACCCCGAGCAGGCCGACCTCCTCCTGGCGGCTCACCGCAAACTCGATCGGGGGGCGAACGGGCGCCACACGCAACGCCTCGAGCACCTCGGCGATGCCGGCCTTGTCGTCGGCGCCGAGAATCGTGTCCCCCTTCGAACGAATGGTCCCATTCTCGAGAACGGGCTCGATGCCCACTCCCGGCTTGACCGTGTCACCGTGGCACGAGAGCAATATCGGCTCGACGCCGTCGCATCCGACAGCATCGAAGGTCGCAATCAAGTTACCGTAATCGTCACGCGCGGCGCTGCCGCCGAGGGCCGCCACCTCGTCGATCAGGTATTCCATGAACCGCGCCTCGTTGCCCGATTCCGAGTCGATCCGGACCATCTCCATGAACTGACGCACCATGCGCTCCGACATCTTCACCTCCGTCGGGGGTTAGAATACCGCGATGCGGTTCTTGCTTCGACGTGCGAGGTGCCACTCTTCGCATTGTTCGCCAGCCGCGCGTCTCCGAATTCAGCAGCAACAGATACGAACAATGCGAAGGGTGGCGCCTGTGTCGCAACTCCCGAGAAATGCACGCTAGAATTACCGCCGTGACTCAGCGGCAATACAAGCTCCGCCTCTACGGCCACCGTGGCGCTTCGGCTCACCTGCCGGAGAACACGCTGCCGGCCTTCGAGCGGGCGCTGGCCGACGGCGCGAACTCGCTCGAACTCGATGTCCACCCCACCATCGACGGCCACTTCGTGGTCGCCCATGATCCGGACGGGCGGCGAGTGGCCGGGGTGGTCGAGCAGATTCGAACGAGTACCCTCGGCCAGGTCAAACGGTGGAACGTCGCGGCCGGCACCGGACGCGACGATCTCGACCACCACACGGTGCCGACGCTTGCGGAGACCCTCGAGGCCTTTCCCGGGGTGCCGATGAGCATCGACCTCAAACCCGACGACCCAGGGGCGGTCGCTCCCCTGCTCGAGGTCGTGGCGCGCTACGGCGCCGAAGACCGGGTGACACTCGCGAGCTTCAGTGCCCGAGTTGTCCGCCGCATCCGCCGACTGGGCTATCCGGGGCGAACGACCCTCTGCAAGACCGAGGTGGCCTTGCTCCGTTTCCTGCCCGCGCCGCTTGCCAAGAAATTCATTTCCGGCGATTCCGCACACATTCCGGTCCGGCACGGGTCGATCCGGCTGGACGGGCCGAGGTTCATAGCGCGCTGCCGGACTCTCGGCCTCCGCGTCGACTACTGGGTGGTCGACGATGCCGAGGAAGCGCGCCGGCTGCTCGACGCCGGCGCCACCGGGATCATGTCGGACGACCCGGCCGCCATTGCGCCCGTCTTTCGCGAACGGACGTGACAAGCAGAGCTTTAGTTCTTTGGTTTTTAGTTTTTAGTTTTTAATTCCCGCCCGCCCTCCCCCGAGAGAGAACAAGGTTTCGAACAGATCAGAACTCATCCCGGTGGGGGTGAGCGGAAAATTCGAAATCCGAAATTCGAAATCCGAAATGGGCGGGCTGGAACAGCTCATTCCCGAGTACCCAATTCTCATTCCTCATTCCTAATTCCTGATTCTCCGAATATGATGCTCCAACGAAGAAAACAACCGGGTGATCGCCCGGTGGAAAGGCCGGGTTTCGTGGTCCGCAAACGCTCCACTCCGCCGCCCCCCTCTGACGCCGACGCCGGTATCTGGCGGGGTCGGTCGATCGCCCGGGTGGCGGAGAGCCCCGATGGTTTCATCGTGCTCGTCGGCCGCACCGCTCGCGACAACGATCTGCTGTCGATCAAGCTCGCCGCGCCGAAGGACTTCTGGTTTCACGTCGCCGGTGAGTCCGGTTCGCACGTGGTGGTCCGTAACCCGGACAAGCTCGACGTTTTGCCGAAGGAGACCAGGATCTTCGCCGCAGCGCTCGCCGCCGGCTACTCGAAGGCGCGCCGAGGAGGTAATGTAGCGGTTCACATGGCGCAAGCAGGCGATGTGACGAAGCCACGAGGTCTCGCGCCGGGCAAGGTGCATTTGCGGCGGTATTCGACGGTCAGGGCGAGCCCGCTGCGGCTCGACGAGGAGGTAACGTGACGACAGACCGCACATGGGGCGCCCAGAGCATGGTCGATCCCCTCAAACGGGTCCTCGTACGCCGTCCCGACGAAGCCTTTGGCAACGTCGACCCGGAACGCTGGCACTATGTCGCCCGGCCCGATCTGAACGGCGCCAGGACCGAACATGATGCGCTGGTAGCGACGCTTCGCGAGGCCGGTTGCGAGGTGCTCTACCACGACGCCGAGATGCCGGAGCACGCCGATGCGATCTTCACCCACGACCCGGTGATCGTCACCGATGAGGGCGCGATCGTGCTTCGCATGGGCAAGGACCTGCGCCGCGGTGAGGAGGTGGCGATCGCGCAGACACTGGAAGATCTTGGTGTCCCGATCTTTGCCGCGCTCCAGGGCGAGGCAATGGCCGAGGGCGGCGACCTCTTGTGGCTCGCCCACGACACGCTCGCCGTGGGCCGCGGCTACCGAACCAATGACGAGGGATTCCGCCAGCTGACAGCGGCGCTGAGACCGCTCGGTGTCGAGACCGTCGAGGTGCAGCTGCCCCACGGTGACGGGCCCGATGCCTGCCTCCATCTGATGTCGTTGATCTCGATGCTCGACCACGATCTGGCGGTGGTCCACCTTCCCCTGCTGCCGGTGCCCTTCGTGGAGCTTCTCGCCGAACGCGGAGTCGAGCTGGTCGAGGTTCCCGAGGAGGAGTACCCGACCATGGGACCCAACGTGCTGGCTCTGGCGCCGCGCCGCTGTGTGATGCTCGAAGGAAACCCGGGCACGAGAGAAAGACTCGAGGCCGCAGGCTGCGAGGTCTTCACCTACTGCGGGGAGGAGCTCTCGTTGAAGGGCGAGGGTGGGGCGACCTGCCTCACGAGACCGATCCTGCGGTCGAGCTGAGCGATGCCGCGGGCGGCATGTATGCCGCCCATACATTCGACATCAATTGAACCGTGGGGACTGACGCGTGCCATGCGCCAATTTCGCGAACACTTTCACCAATAGCTCGAAACCAGGAGCTCTGTTCGCGTCATCCCGAGCCCGTGACCGTTACCCTTACCGGGTTTCCAGAGATCTCGTCGATTTCGAATTGACCGGGCACGTCTGCATCGCGACAGTACGAAAAAAAATCCACACCGCTTGCCCATCAGCGCCTCATTGACGGTTTCGGCGTTGCCGATCACTGCAACGGTAACCGGCTCGGGCTCGAAGAAACTCGCCTTTGTCATCGGTCGCCTGTCTACGAATCCCCGTGGTACCCTGATCGGGAATCGGAGCGCAGCGGAGGGGGTTCCAGACGGGGGACGATCTTCAGGATCGACCATCCGTGACAGCCCAGATACATCGGTAAGAGAATCGGCGGGCTGCCCTCGCCACGCTCCTGCGGGCCAGGGGGTGGCATCAACAACGGTCACGGCGGCAGTTCTGCAACTTCAATGTGGCCAGTGCAAGCAGCGACAGGGAGAAATGCGGATATGGCTTCCTACAACATGAACCAAGTCAAGGTGGGACTCAAGATCATGGTCGACGGCGATCCGTGCGTCATCGTCGGCGCCGATTTTGTCAAACCCGGCAAAGGCCAGGCGTTCACCAAGGTCAAGTACAAGAACTTCAAGACCAAACGAGTCAACGAGAAGACTCTCAAGGCATCCGACTCTTTCGAAGGCGCAGATGTCATCGAGAGGGAGATGCAGTACCTCTACTCCGATGGTCGCAGCTGGACCTTTATGGACCAAGAAACCTACGAGCAGGTCGAGGCGGACGACGGCGCCGTCGGCGACGACAAACAGTGGCTCAAGGAGGAAGATCTCTGCCTCGTTACGCTCTGGGAAGGCAACCCCATCGTCGTCACTCCGCCCAACTTCGTCGTTCTCGAGATCACCGAGACCGACCCAGGGGTCAAGGGCGACACCTCGGGGGGAGGCAACAAACCGGCCACCACCGAGACCGGCGCAGTGGTCCGGGTCCCCCTCTTTGTCCAGATCGGCGAGAAGATCAAGGTCGACACGCGGACCGGGGAGTATGTTTCGAGGGCATAGCCCGTGAATTCGGAATTCGGAATTCGGAATTCGGAATTCCCACCCCCCCGCCCCGATAGCTGGGGGGTTGGGCTGGAATTCAGAATTCAAAATTCAAAATTCAAAATTCATCCTTGGACTCGTCCGGTATGACCTCGGCCGCCCACGACTGGCGACCAACGGCTTCGCTCGAGATGCTCCATCTCCGCGCCGGAACCCTGGCGCGGATCCGCAGCTTCTTTGCCGACCGTGAGGTCCTCGAGGTCGAAACTCCCCTGCTTGCCTCAGCGCCGGTCACCGACCTCCACCTGCAGGCGCTGAGCTGCCGTTACCGGGGCCCTGGGGCCGATCCGGGGCGGAAGCTCTTTCTCCAGACCTCACCCGAATTCGCGATGAAAAGGCTGCTCGCCGCCGGCAGCGGGTCCGTCTACCAGATCTGCAAGGCCATGCGTGACGGCGAGTCCGGCGGAATGCACAACCCCGAGTTCACCATTCTCGAGTGGTACCGGCCGGGTTGGGATCACCACCGCCTGATGTCCGAGGTCGACGAGCTGCTGCAGCTCGTGCTCGGCACAGCGCCTGGAGATCGGATCACCTACCGCACGGCATTCGACCGCCACACGAGCATCAATCCGTTTGCGGCAAGCGACCAAGAGCTCGTGCACCGTGCCAAGATGCTCGGCGTGGCCGAGCCCGACGATCTCGGACGCGACGATCTGCTCAACCTGCTGCTGACCCACGCTGTAGAACCACAGCTCGGCCGCGGTCGTCCAACCTTTGTCTACGATTACCCGGCCTCGCAAGCTTCGCTCGCCCGAATACGACCTGGAGAAACGCCGGTCGCAGAACGCTTCGAGGTCTTTTCAGAGGGTGTCGAGCTTGCCAACGGTTATCACGAGCTCACCGACCCGGCCGAGCAGCGGCGTCGATTCGAGTCGGACAACTCGGCGCGCCGGGCGGCTCGGTTGCCGGAGGTGCCGATCGACGAGCGACTGCTAGCAGCGATCGAGCACGGTCTCCCCGACTGCGCCGGCGTCGCACTCGGGGTCGACCGGTTGCTGATGGTGGCCACCGGAAGCCGGGAGATCTCGGAGGTCCTGGCGTTCCCTATCGACCGAACGTAGTTCCGTCTGGGTGCCAGTCTGCGTGCCCGGGTCCGCGTCCGCGCCCAATTCAGCGACAGCTTCAGGATCAGTCACAGGAGACAGCGGCAGTGCTCAGCGGCAGTGCTCAGCGGCAGGTGACAGCGCCAGTCAACAGGGACGGAGATCAACTGCACGGGCAGCAATCAGCGGCTGAGGAAACGGCACCCGCAAGTGGGCGGTCGGTAGGATCTCGAATCTCGTTTCTCGAGACTCGCATCCGGTCGGGTGGGCGGACGGGAATTCCGAATTCCGAATTCCGAATTCATCGGTCTATACTGCCTCCCATGACACTCACACTCATCGTCGTGTTCTCGGTGCTCTTCGTGGCGACTCACCTCGGGATGTCCCACGGGTCGATCCGGCAAGGGCTCGTTGGCAGGATCGGAGAATGGCCGTTCCGCGGGCTCTACTCCCTGATTTCG
>CBDTWX010000128.1:0-12270 GCA_965364305.1 uncultured Thermoanaerobaculia bacterium | reverse complement strand
CGCTGCCGATCCTGCGCTTCGTCGAGGACGAGTACGTCAACAACATGTTCTTCGTCGCCTGGGGCACCGCCGACAACACGAAATCCACCGGCGGCGACAGCCTCAAGACCGAGGCCTCGCCCCTCGACGTCTACTACACACGCTCGGAGGACTATGGCGACACCTACTTCAAGGTCCCGTGGGTCATCGGCGGCGTGAACAGCAACCTTGGCTACGGAGAGACCGTGTGGCGCTACGACTACGTGGCCAAGGGCGAGCCCGAGGAGCAGGGCGAGTGCCAGCTCAGAGCGACATCCGACGGCTCGAAAATGTACATCATCTGGCACTCGATGATCGGGGCCGAAGAGGATCCGGACGAGATCCCGACCCGCTGGTACCCGTGGAAGCCCTCGGAGTCCTCCGAGAACGACCTCTGGTTCCGCCGGGAGATCTTCTGGCCCGACGTGTTACCGACACCTTAGGAGGTGAAATGACTTTGGTGTACAGCACCGGATACGCTCAACTCTGATCCCTCCCGTCTGGGAGCCCGGGATGGTTTGACCACCCCCCGGGTGGCAGGGCCCGGCCCCTCGGGCCCTGCCTTTTTTCTTCCACTCGCGGGGGATTCGGAAAAACACGATGACCTGAAATCAGACCCAGGACCGGCCGACCACGCCACCGGGCTCCCAGCCAAGGCTGGCATGCGACATTGCACGATACCTCGCTCTGCCCCATCGAGACGCCCTCGCCCCCCGAGGCCGGTCGAGGTCTCCTGCACAAGCCGCAACAAACCGCCTCGATTCTCTCCGCTGCCCGCCACCTCGACCGGATCCACTGTCACTGCGTGCGGTTCGGCCGGGCACCTCTGCAGCTCGCACTACCGACTGAGGCGTTCGCCCTGCGCCTTTTTCGATACCCAGGAGTTGTCATGTGCCCGGTCGGCCACCATTTCAGAGCATCGGGAATGTACCTTGAGACACGGCACAAGGTGTGCCACCACACCCTGTGCCTTGGCACAGCCTGATCCTCCGGAAGCCCGTCTCCAGCAGTCCCACAATTTCATCATCTTCGCAGCGCCGGAAACGGCAAATCACTCCAACACATTGAATTAGTCCACGCTCAGGCCGATATTCGCCGCTTGACACCACACCACCCGGCGGTTGGCACAATTCTTGATTTCGCTGGTTGCAACGAACGAACAGCTGGACGGGATGCCTGGGCGCAGCCGATGCGAAACCAGCCCTCAACTGGCGCGAATATTCAGTCCGCGGCGTGTCCGAAAACGGCCGCGTCGCGGCGGTTCCGGAGGAGGAACTGAATGGCTCAGACGGTGCTTTGGATCGGGGTCATCCCACTTCTTGTCGTTTTCATCCTCCTTGCCATCCCAATGATCACCACCGCCAAAGACCTGGAGATGCCGTTGCGCCCGAAAGAGACTGACCGGTGTCCGGTTTGCGGGATGCTGGTTTCTCCCTATCCAGGATGGACCGCGCAGGTTCGACATGGTGACGGGACAACGGTGTTCTTCGACGGCTGCAAAGACCTATTCAAATATCTGCTGTCGCTTGACCGATACGCACCCCGGAAAGCCAGCAAAAACGTGGCCGCCGTATTCGTGACCAACTATTACGACGGCGAGATCATTGTCGCGCGCACCGCACTTTTCGTTGTCGGCAGCGACGTCATGGGGCCGATGGGTCGAGAGTTGGTGCCACACCGCTCGCTCGAGGCTGCCGAGGACTTCGCACGGGATCACAAGGGTCTGCGGATTCTCCGCTTTGACGAGGTCACCAAGGCCATCCTCCACGAACTGATGTGAAGCAGAAGGGATCGAGAAATGTTTCAAGTCAACTCGGCGCAAGCGGTTGCCACACGAGCCCCACGGCCGGCGCCGAAACCACGTGACGCCGTGACCACGACGGAGCGCGTCGACCTCGCGCAACTGCCGACCATGATCACGATCGAAGGTGTGAGCAAGGTTTTCGGCTCGCGGAACGGCTGCAGCGTCACCGCCGTCGACGACATCAGCATCCGCATCCCCGAGCGCTCGATCACCCTGATCAAGGGGCCGAGTGGATCAGGCAAGACGACTCTGCTCGGAATCATCGGCTGCATGATGCGTCCCACCGCGGGACGGGTCGTTGTTTCGAGCCAAGACGTCACTCGGCTTTCCGAGGACCTTCTGGCCGAGATGCGTCGGGAGTATTTCGGCTTTGTCTTTCAGAACCGCCACCTGATTCGGCGCGCGACGGCAATCGAGAACGTCATGGTCCCCGGGTTGACCTGCCGGCGCCACAACGGTGATCTCAGACACCGTGCGCGATCGTTGCTGACGCGACTGGGCCTCGAGTCGAAGGCGAACCGACGGGTCGAGCAGCTGTCGGGCGGGGAACAACAGCGGGTGGCGCTGGCGCGCGCGCTGATCAACAACCCACAGGTCGTGATTGCCGACGAACCGACCGCACACCTCGACTCGAACTCCGCACTCGCCTTCAACCGTCTGATCTTCGATCTCCAGTCGCAGGGAAGGTCGGTTGTCGTTGCGAGCCACGATCCTGCCGTCTGCAGACCAGAGCTCTTCACCCACGTTATCGACCTGTGCGGCGGCCGGCTCGCGCCAGGTGGCTGAGATGGTGCTGAGCCCACCCATCCTCGCACTCCTCTGCTGCGCGGCTGTCGTCTGCGGGCTCACCGTCATCGCCGCCTGCGTCGGTCTATCGACAGTCATCGGTTGGAACCACCACTCGAGCAGCCGTCGACAGCTGCTCCGCGAACGTCGTTGGTTTCTCGTCGAGACCAGCCTACGGTTGATTCTCTGGCTCCAGCTTCTCTCACTGTTCGTCTTCCTCATCACTGCCGACCACCTCAAAACGTTGTTCACCGGAGCCATGTGCGCGGTGGGCTCGCTCAACGCGAGTTCGTTCGGCATGCCCACCCTGATCCTCAAGACCGCGGCATTTGTCCTGTGCGGTTTATGGCTCGTGACCAACCGTGCCTGCTCGGCGGCCGCGAGCATCGGTCTGGTTCGATTCAAGGCTGGTTTTTTGGCTGTCCTCGCGGGGTCGTTGGTGGCCGAAAATCTGCTCCAGATCCGCTACTTCGCCGACCTCGACCCTGAAATCATGACCTCGTGCTGCGCGACGGTCTTCGCCCCGGACGCCGGAGGGGTGGCGGCCGGGCTCGCGAGCCTACCGTCCGGTTGGAGCCAGCTCGCATTCTTCGGTGTTCTCGCCGTCACGCTTGCGGTCGGGCTGTGGACGGTCGGTCGCCGCCGCTCGACCCTCGTGTACTCGGTC
Source organism: uncultured Thermoanaerobaculia bacterium (assembly GCA_965364305.1). GTDB lineage: Bacteria > Acidobacteriota > Thermoanaerobaculia > Thermoanaerobaculales > Sulfomarinibacteraceae > Sulfomarinibacter. Next base: position 8,995 of record CBDTWX010000128.1, on the reverse strand, counting down.
CTGGCGGTGACTCTCGGATTGACCACGACAACCGCCGTCGTCACCTGGATCGCGCCCGCGTACTACGAGCTGCCGACGCACCACTGTCCGCTGTGCCTTCTCGCCGCCGACCACGGTTTTGCCGGCTACGCACTCTACCTCTTCTTGGCGATTGCAGTCATCGCAGGCGCCGGCAGCGGCCTGGTTCATGTGCTGCGATCCATCGACGATTGCCGGTGCATCCGAGTCAACGAGGAACGCCGGCTGTGTGCAGTGTCGATGGCGAGCTTTGCCACGCTTGCGGTTATCGCATCGTGGCCGCTCGTATCTTCGCCATTTCGACTGGAGGGTTACTAGTTTTTCGGCCGGCGGGATCCGTTGACCCCGCCTTTCGCCAAACAGGCCTCGCTCGGAGGGGGTCAAAACAGGGGGGTGGTCATGAAAAGAGTGTTCCTTTTGGCTCGTTTCCTCGCCCTTGCGGGCGGTGCCCTGTTCTTCTGCGCCGCCGAGGCGCTGGCGGTGCCGACCTTTGCGCGCCGGTATTCGACGAGCTGTGCGACCTGTCACCAGGCCTATCCGCGTCTCAACGGCGTCGGCGATTCATTCCGGATGATGGGCTTCCGGTTCCCGGACGACGAGCGCTACCGCAAGGTGCAGCCGGTGGAGCTCGGGGACGAGGCCTACAAGCGGCTGTGGCCGAAAGCGCTGTGGCCGAGCCACATTCCCCGGCAGTCGCCGATCTCGCTGATCACTCGCTTCATGTTCGAGGCCGACCTCAACGGCAGTCGGCCGTCGGCGACCACGTTTCTGCTGCCGGAAGAGATCGAGCTGGTGTGGGCAGGCAACGTTGGCGACAACATCTCCTTCTACGGCGACATCATCTTCCTGCAAAAGGATTTCGGTGGAAGAGACCCCGAGTCGTGGGCGACCCTTAAGGGGTGGCTGCAGCTGCAGAGTCTGGTCGGCCCTGACAATCTCTTCAACTTTCGGGTCGGTACGGTGGGCACCCAGACCATGGGATTGTTCACCGCTCGCGACGCCAACATCTACAGCACCCATTTCTACCTCTACACGACCTGGTTCATGCGGCCACCCAACCTCGCCCAGGCGGGGCTCTCGGAGTTCCAGGGCAACAACTTCTCGATCGGTCCACAACAGGGCTTCGAGCTCAACGGATTCGGCAAGCGCTGGTTTTACGCCCTCGGGGTGGTCAACGGCAATCTCCTGGTGCCTGCCGGGGACCCGCCGCCGAGGGACATCAGCTTTGTCGGCGCCGGACGGAACAGCGACAGCAAGGATTTCTACGCCAACCTCGTCTACAAGATCGGCGGCAGGCAGTTTGATCGCAGCAGCGAAAAACAGCCCGACTCACTGAGTGCCCTGAGCTCGCAGCACTGGCGTGACGACAGCCTCAAGCTGGCGCTTTTCGCCTACTCCGGCACCGCGGACATCGAGACGGTCGACCTCGACGGCAATACCTGGGAGGGCCAGGACGACTTCTGGCGACTCGGGGTCGGGCTGCAACACGACATCCGCGATTTCAGCTGGTCTGCTCAGTACACCGCAGGTAACAACGACCGTCCCTACGGCAACCTCAGCGATCAACCGGTGGATTCGAAAACCTGGCATTTCGAGGCACTCGGCTTCGCCTACCCGTGGCTGATGCTCTACGGGCGCTACGAGGCTCTGGATCTGGACCCGCCGGCGGATGTCCCCGGTCTGCCGCCGGAACAGGACATCGAGAAGATCATCGCCGGCGCCAAATTCATCATCCGACCCAATGTGAGCTGCAACGTCGAAGGGACCTACTACACCAAAGGCGCCGAACTGGAGGCCGGCCTTGACCAGACACTCTACATTCTGCTCGGTATTTCATTCTGAGTTGCGGCTGCCCGTGCTCGCCGCCGGATTGGCGACGGTAATCGTGGCGTGCGGACCGCCGCCCAGCGCGAACGCCTGCGCAAGCTGCGGATCCGTTTCGGGCTCGGTCTCTGTCGAGCAGGCGTACATCCGCACCGACGGGCCCAAGCACGACCGCGATGTGGTCGTGATGCTCGATCCGGTCGGGTCGGAGGTCCCGGTCGACGACGAGGCCCACGCCACGATGGACCAGACTGGGCTGGTATTCATACCCCACGTGCTAGCAGTTCCGCTGGGCGCCACCGTCACCTTCCTCAACAACGACCAGGAACAGCACAACGTCTACTTCCTCGATGACCGGACGGGCGACACGCTGGACATCGGCACCTGGGGCCCCGGGGTCAGCGTCGACCATACCTTCGACACCCCCGGAATGGTGATCACCCTGTGCAAGCTCCATCTCGAGATGGCCGCCTACGTGGTGGTGAGCCCGAGCCCGTGGTTCGCGCAGGTGGCGTTCGAGTCGAGGGACACCCCGGTCCAGTTCGAGATTGACAATGTGCCGCCCGGCGACTACGAGCTGTCGGTGTGGCACAAAAAGCTCAAACAGAAAGGAGGAACCGTCCGGATCGAAAGCACGACCGGAATCGACACCGAGGTGGATATTGTCATCACGAAGTCCAAGTTCGCCGGCAAATCTCGCTGACGGCAGTGTCACCGGGATCGTGCACTGGGGCCTTCCCGTGACCGCCCCCCTGGCCATCCTGTGGCGCTGGTGGCCGGTCGCGGTGGTTGCGTTGGCGTGTCTGGCCGCGGTTCAGATGTCGCGGCCGGCAATCGGCGTTGACGGAACTCCACGCACGGTCGACATCATGTCCCGCCAGTACGCCTACGAGCCGCACAGGTTTGTGGTCGATCCTGGCGACGAGGTCCATCTCCGGTTGGCGTCGACGGACGTGGTCCACGGTTTCTTCCTCGAGGGGCACGACATCGAGGCCGAGATTCGACCGGGTTCACTCACCACCCTCGCCCGCCATCCCTCGACCGATGAAAACTTCGAGGAGGTCGAAGAGATCGTCTTCACCGCCGGACGGCCCGGCAAGTACCGCTATCGCTGCTCGGTGACCTGCGGCACGCTCCACCCGTTCATGCAGGGCGAGATGATCGTGCGTCCCAACCGTCTCTACCATCTCGCCCTGATTGCGACCTTGGGAGTCACTTTCGCGATCTTCGGTCTCATCATGACAGGGGTGGTCGGTCGAAGCGCGACCGACGCCGTGCGGCCTCCAGACAAACGAATCGACCTGCTGCGCCTGATTCCCGGTCTTCGGTGGCTCATCAGCCGGCGGTGGTTCCAGTTCGCGGTCGTCTTGCCCAACCTGCTGGTGCTGTTCTTCTTCATCCTGGCAGGTCTCTTCGGTTCGCCGATCGGCAATCGGAACATCGTGGTGACCGTGGTTTGGATCTTCTGGTGGTTCCTCCTGATCACGGTGCTGGTCCCCGCCGGAGGCAGGGCGTGGTGCATGGTGTGCCCCATTCCCTTCGCCGGCGAGTGGCTGGCGAGGCGTCGGCTGGTCGGTGTGCGGCGGGAGGCCGAAGAGTCACGGTCACTGCGCAACGGCGGCCTCAACCGAAGATGGCCGCACCGGCTGTCGCGCATGTGGACCCAGAACCTGCTCTTCCTGACCCTCTGTACGGTGTCGACGATCCTGGTCACGCGACCTGCCCTCACCGCCGTGGTCCTCGGCGTGATGGTCGTCGCGGCGATCGCCGTCCACGCGGTTTTCAGGCGACGGAGCTTTTGCCGCTACCTCTGCCCCCTCAACGCGTGGATCAGCGTCTACTCGATGGCCGCAGCCACCGAGGTCCGCCCGCGCGGATCCGGCCCCTGCAGGGACTGCCGAGACCACGCGTGCGCCGGAGGATCCGACCGAGCCTGGGGTTGTCCGTGGATGGTGAACCCCTCCAAGCTCGACCGCAACAACTACTGCGGCCTGTGCATGGAGTGCATCAAGGCATGTCCCAATGACAATTTGACGGTTCGGGCTCGGCCGCCTTTTTCGGATCTTTCGATCCGCAGGCTCGACGAGTCCTACATGGCCCTGATCATGATCGCGCTGGTCATCGCCTACACCATCACCCTGCTCGGTCCCTGGGGAACGCCGCGATCCTGGTCCAACGTCACCGAGGTGGGAAACTGGGGCGGGTTCGCCCTCCACTCGGCCGTGGTCTGGTTTTCCGCACTGGTGGCGGTGCCGGCGCTGTGGTACGGCCTCTCGCTGCTCGGGCGCCGCTTCGCCGGCTCCTCCAGAGTCTCCGCCCGCGACCTTTTCGTCCGCTACTCCTACCTGCTCGTTCCGGTCGGCCTTCTGGCGTGGATTGCTTTTTCTCTGCCGCTGATCATGCTCAACTGGACGCACATCACGTCCTCGCTTTCGGACCCTCTCGGCTGGGGGTGGGACCTGTTCGGCACCGCTCACCAGCACTGGAGCCCCCTCTTTCCCGAGTGGATCCCTTACCTGCAGGTCCCCCTGCTCCTGATCGGGCTTGCGGTGGCACTGATCCGGGGAGGCGCCATCGCCCGAAGTCTTTTCCCCGATCGGAACGGCGCGCTGCGGAGTCTGATACCGCATGGCCTGGCGTGCACCGCCTTCACGGCCGTGCTTCTGCGTTTGTTTGTGGGATGAGGTCACGATGTTGAGAGAACGGATCGCCGCACTTCTGGTCATCGTACCGATGGTCGCCGTCGCGGTCGCCATCGGCTGGTTCGGATGGGCGTCAGAAATCGTCTCGGGCGAACCCAACACGGTCGTGTTCAACCTGACCGGCGTCGCCTCCGACGGGGTCTGGACGCTCGAGCCGGTCAACGGTCTGACCTACTGGTGGAAACGTTTCAAGCCCGCCACCCTGTTCGTTCGAGAGGGCGACGAGGTGGTCATCCACCTGCGAAGTGGAGACGTCTTCCACCGGTTCTATTTTCCTGCCTTTTCGGTGGGTCCAGTAGGCGTCGAACCGGGTCACACGGTCACAGTCCGATTTACCGCTGACCGTCGCGGGGTGTTCCAGTACTACTGCACCTCGATGTGCGGCGGTTGCCATTTCTACATGAGGGGGTGGGTCGTGGTCAGTGGCGAGGGCGAGACACCCGTCCAACCTCCACCCATCCTGTGCACCTTGTGCCGCCCGGAGGATCTGCCCCGACCCGACGTCACCAACCTCGTGGAGACGGGTTCCTACCTTTACCTCGCCAAGGGATGCGTCACCTGCCACGGTCCCGAGGGGCACGGGGGGATCGTCAACCACAACTCGGCCAACAGCCCGGTTCCAGCTCACGATACGACCGCGGAAAAGCTCTTTATCCGGACACCCGACGACGCCGAAGCATTTATCGATCTCGTGACTTCGACCGGCGACCTCGAGGCGCTGGATGAGCCCCCCGAGATCGCGCTCTTCCCGGTCGTTCGAACACGCTTCGAAAACGCGAAGCAGATCATCCGCGACGGACGGTACTCGTCGAAGGCCGACCCGACCGGTCCGGAACCACCGCTGCAAATGCCGGCCTGGCAGTACATCGTCGACGAACGGGAGATCGACGCCCTGCTCGTCTACTTCGTGTCGCTTTACCCGTGGGACGAGGGTTGAATATGGGTACGCGGCTTCTCGGTGCATCAGCCTGGGCGACGGTAGTCTTGCTGGCCGTCGAGATTGCGGTGGCGGTAGCCCTCAGCGCCACAGGCTCGGTCAGAAGCCGAAAACTGCGAGAGAGCCGCGACGTCAGCCGACTTCTGGTTCGCCAGCTGGGTCTCACCGACCTCGCGTTGTCATCTGGGACCAGCTATACCCGGCACCCTTCGCAGTCCGACCTCTTCGCGCCTCACAACGAACATCCGTCGGCCATCGAGCACTTCCCAGCCGGCTCCGTCTTTCAACCCCCGGCCGCCCCACCCGGCGCTTCATCGTCTACCGCACAGGGAGCCGCCCCGTGATCACCCATCTCCGAATCCTCGATTTCGCGATCGCCGGATTGCGGAGACATCCGGCAAGGACCTTCGTCGTCGTGGTCGTGTACTCACTGCTCGTGGCCGCCCTTGCATCACTGCTGCTCTACGTGCGAGCGTGTCACCAGGAGTCTCACGAACTGCTGGCCAACTCGCCCGACATCATCGTCCAACGGGTGCGCGGCGGACGTCACGATCTCATACCCGTCGAGCACGCAATTGCGATCCGCGAGATCCGCGGGGTCGGCGCGGTCACCCCACGGGTGTGGGGCTACTCCTTCGATCCGCCTACCAACGCCACACTGACCTACTGGGGTGCCGATTCCGTTCCTCGCGACTCCCTCGAGTTTGCGGACGAAGACCTGGACCTCCGGCAGCTCGAGGACGGTTGTATCGTGGGTGCCGGGCTCGCGGACCTCCGCTTTCTCGGAATCGGCGATCGATTCCCGACGAGGCGATACGACGGCACCTTGTTCGCCCCACGGGTCGTCGGCATCTTCACGACGACCTCGGCCCTGCTCACCAATGACCTCGTCGTCCTGCCGACCGCCGACCTGCGCAGGGTTTTCGGGATGGACGACGACCTGTGTACCGACATCGCCGTCGACGTCCACAACCCCGCCGAGGTCGCCAACGTTGCTCGAAAGATCAGCGAGCGATGGGCCGACGCGCGGACCATCACCAGAACCCAGATTCTGCAGACCTACGACGCGCTCTTCGACTGGCGAAGCGGTCTATGGGCATCCTTTCTGCTGAGCTGCGTCGCGGCGTTCGCGATCCTGATCTGGGACAAAGGGACCGGCCTCACCGAGGAGGAGCGCCACAACGTCGGCCTTCTCAAGGCCGTCGGTTGGCGGTCTCGAGAAATCATGGAGCTCAAGCTCTTCGAGGGAGCGCTGGTGTCGGCCATATCGGTGGTCTCCGGGCTCATCTTCGCCCAGCTGCACCTGCTGTGGCTTGATGGTTTCATCTTTGCGCGGATCATCAAGGGATGGTCGGTTCTGTTCCCGTCCTTCACCGTCATTCCAGACCTCGACCTGTCAACCCTCGTGATCTGTAGAACGGCTACACCGCCGCCAGCCTGATCCCCTCGTGGCGCGCCTCAATCACCGATCCCGACACCGTCCTCCGCAACTGAACCGGGTGCCCCATGCGTTCTTCGATCCCGATGTTGCTGCTGTCACTTTTCATTGGAGCCTGCTCCCAGGGCCCGCCAACCCACACGCTCGTGGTGCTCGAAAGGGGCAGCATTCGGATCCCGCAGACGATCGTCGCCGACGGCGGGGTCCATTTCTTCACCTTCGTACACGATGGCACAAACGTGAACTTTCTCGTGCGAAGCGACGGCGACGGAACTCTCCACACCCATCTTGACGCCTGCTATGCCTGCTACCGGTACAAACGGGGATTTGTCGTCGAAGGTCCGAATTTGGTCTGCATCGCCTGCCGGCTCGAGTACGCCATCAGTGACGAGGTTTGGGACTACATCGGTGCGTGCGCTCCGATTTCGATTCACTCATCCCTCGAGGGAGATCAGCTGCTCATCGACCAATCCGTCGTCGAGCGGGCGGCTCGGTATTTCTGACCTACCGAGACCCGCCTGCGCCAGCCGGGCTCCAGCGCGGCCGGTCTTCCCATCTCGCAACGATCGACGCGCGACCAACCGACACGGTGGTGTGTCGTCCGGACCCACCCGTCCCGCGATCCGCGACCGGAAACACCATTTGACCTGGCACGGCGCTTGCTCTCCACCCGAGCGACGCGGTTTCAACCGCCGCAGACCAAGGAGGTCAGCATGATTTTGAGAAACTCATTCAACGTGTTGGTAGCGGTGGCGGCGATCCTCAGCCTTGCGTCTGCCTCACCGGCCGCGGCACAACGCCGGGCTTCGGCTCAGGTCGGCTCCGAATGCGTCGCCGGTTTCACCGAACTGTATAACGAGATCGAGCCGGTTCCCTTGTCCGATTTCGAGGAAACGGCCCTGCTCTACCTGTGGGAAGAGGAGAAGCTTGCCCGCGATGTCTACATCGAGTTGGCCGACACATGGCAGCTGCCGATCTTTCTGAACATCGCCGGCGCCGAGCAGAACCACATGGACATGGTGTGGATGCTGTTCGAAACATACGGGGTCGCGCACTCGTTCACAGATTTCACGGCCGGAGCTTTCATCAACGAGGACCTGGGACCGATCTATGACGATCTCGTCGCCCAGGGCAACGAATCACTGGTCGAGGCGCTGCGGGTCGGCGCAGAAATCGAGGACATGGAAATCCACGATCTCTACGAGCTCCTCGAGAATACGGACAACGACCACATCCAGCTGGTAACCTACAACCTCGCCAAGGGATCGCGCAACCACCTCCGTGCATTCATGAGGGCATTGGTGGCTCAGGGCGGTAGCTACACACCTCTTTTGTACCTCGACCAGGAGAGCTTTGACGCAATCCTCGCGACCGAAATGGAGCGGGGCATCGTTTACGACGCCGACGGCCAAGCTATTGCCACATGCGGCGGCGGATACGGCGGCCCCGGTCAGCGCCGCGGCAACGGCTCCGGTTCGAACGGCGGCGGGAACGGCAACGGCGGTGGAAACGGTGGTGGTAACGGCGGCGGCAACTGACGGTCGCTGCAACGATCAAGAAGGGGAAGACCATGAACATGACCGCCCGAACCATCACCACAATCATCGGCGGCACGGCCCTGATCCTGACCACCGTCGGTATCACCGTCGCCCAGGATGCCGCCCCTGAGGGCGGGAAGAAGCAAACCCAGACGCGGGCCAAAAAGGGAAACGGCAGCGCCCAAACTCAGGGCGGCCAAAATACTGGCGCCACCCGCAGACTCGGTCCCGGCGACGGCACCGGCAGCCACGGCGTGAAGCCACGGGACCCAAACGGCACGCCCGGCCGGCTCGGAGCCGGCAAAGGCAACCGTAACGGCGAGGCAGCGCGCAAGGGCGCGAGTCACGGGACGGACGCCAGGAACGCCAAGGGCAGCAAGAGCGGTAAAGCCAGTAAGAAAGGCAAGGCCAATTCGGGATCCACCGGATCCGGTCAGGGCACGCTGACACGTTCGCGGGCGCGGAATATCAGCCAATCGGGTTCGGGAAGCTGCTCAAAACGAGGAGCCGCTTCGCCGCGGAGAGCGACCAGCGGCGG
>CBDTWX010000127.1:0-12376 GCA_965364305.1 uncultured Thermoanaerobaculia bacterium | reverse complement strand
TCGTATCGCGGCGAGCATGACGCCTACGGAGGGGCCTCCCGCGACGGTACCCACAGCGGTTCCAACGCCAGAGCCGACGGTGGCCATCACACCGGAAACAAAAATCGAGGAGAACAGTTTTGTCGATCCGTCGGAGGTCGACTCGCTTCCGGTGTTGATTAAGGATGCCGCTGTCGTGTGGCCGCGATCGGCCTTGCATTCGCGAAGGAATGGCGTGGTCATCGTCCAAGCCACCGTGGACGCCACGGGAAGCGTTGTCGATGTGAAGGTGCTTCGCGCTGATCACGAAGGTTTCGGCATACCGCAGGCCGTGATCGATGCCGCGCGGAAATATCGATTCAAACCGGGCACCAAAGACGGCGTTCGGATTACGACCTACGCAACGGTGACCAAGGCCTATCGCTTCGTTATCAGGTAGGCTGTCTTCACCTCGGCACTTCACACGAATCGCGGAAGAATGAAAAAGGCCGGGCGGTGGCCCGGCCTGTTCGTGTCGGATCTGACCAACATCGCGCTCCTCACCCGCTCACACCGGCATCTCGACTTCCGGTTGCGCGGCGAGCGACGGGAGCTACTTCTCGACGCGTTCGCGAAGGGTCTTTCCGGGCTTGAAGTGGACGTACTTCTTGGCCGGAATCGTAATCGTCGCGCCGGTGGCTGGGTTGCGGCCTTGACGCTCGCCGCGGTGCTTGGTGGCAAATGTCCCGAATCCGGGAATCGTCACCTTTTCGCCCGCATCGAGAGCCGTCGCGATCAGGCCCTTTCTCGGATGGGCGGAGAACATCGTATCGATGATCTCGGCGGCCTTGCCCTGGCTGACGCCGGTCTTCTTCGCTAGCTTCATCGCCATTTCGGTCTTGTTCATAAGAACCTCCAGTTTTTCGTGGTATCCACAGTGTGGCGGCACGACTGCCCGCTGTCAAGGGAACAACTCCAGAAAACGTAACATCCACGCTTGTTTTCCGGGGGTTCCCGGGGTAGTTTGTGATCCAGGAGGTGCAAGTGGATCTCAAGCTCCGCGGCAAACGGGCCCTGGTGACGGGTTCCTCGAGGGGAATCGGGCGCTCCATCGCTCTTTCGTTGGCCGATCTCAAGGTTGATGTTGCTATCAACTACCTCCGAAATCGTACCCGCGCCGAAGAGACGGCTCGAGAAATCGAGGCGCGGGGGGTCCATGCCCTGGTCGTCAAAGGCAATGTCGCAAAACCCGAACACGTCGAGCGGATTTTCAGGGACATCGAAGACTCCTGGGGTGGTTTGGAGATCGTTGTCTCGAACGCTGCCTCGGGCGTCCTGAGACCGGCTCGTGAGCTCACCTTGCACCACTTTGACTGGGCGATGCACATCAACGCGGCGGCCCTGCTGCCGATCACTCAACACTTCCTTCGGATCAGCGCCAACGGAGACAAGACTCTGGTCGCAGTGTCGTCTCTCGGTGCGCTCCGCGCAATCCCCAATTACACGGCGGTTGGCGCTTCAAAAGCCGCTCTGGAATCGATGGTACGACATCTCGCGGCGGAGTTCGCCCCCGAGGGCCTGAGGATCAACGCCGTATCCGCCGGAACCGTCGATACCGACGCCCTGCTCCACTTCCCCAACCGCGAAGAACTCCTCGAGGGCGCCCGCCGGAGGACCCCTGCCGGCCGCCTCGTCCACCCGCAGGACGTGGCCAACGTCGTGGTCTATCTGTGCACCGAGTATGCATCGATGATCCACGGGCAAACACTGATCGTCGACGGCGGGTACTCTATCGTCGCGTAAAACTCTTTTTCACAACATTTTCTTGAGGAACTGGCCGGTATACGATGCCCCGCACCGGGCTACCTGGTCCGGGGTTCCTGCCGCCACGACCTCACCCCCACCTTCACCCCCCTCGGGTCCGAGATCGACAATCCAGTCGGCTGTTTTGATGACATCGAGGTTGTGCTCGATCACCACCACGGTGTTGCCGCGGTCGACAAGGGCATGGAGCACAGCCAGGAGCTTGTGAACATCATCAAAGTGCAGCCCGGTGGTCGGTTCGTCAAGCAGGTAGAGGGTCTTGCCCGTCGCTCTTTTGGCGAGCTCGCGGGAGAGCTTGATCCGCTGCGCTTCGCCACCCGACAACGTGGTGGCCGGCTGCCCGAGGTGGAGATAGCCGAGCCCGACGGCTACCAGGGTGTCCAGAACGCGCACGATTTTCGGCACGGCGGCAAAGACCTCCCGCGCCTGGTTGACCGTCAGATCGAGCACATCTGCGATGCTCAAACCCTTGAAGTGGACCTCGAGAGTTTCGCGATTGTATCGTTTTCCGCCACACTGATCGCAGGTGATAAAGACGTCGGGCAGAAAATGCATCTCAATCCGGATCTGGCCCGCCCCCTGGCACGCCTCACAGCGCCCCCCGCGCACGTTGAACGAGAAACGACCGGGTTTGTAGCCACGAGCCCGCGCGTCAGTCGTCGCCGCGAAGAGCGATCGAATTGGATCGAAGACCTTGGTATATGTCGCAGGGTTGGACCGCGGGGTGCGTCCGATGGGTGACTGATCGATAGCGATGACCTTGTCGAGAAGATCCACTCCCTCGACCGAATCATGTCGGCCCGGCCTGGCAAGGGTCCCGTAGAGCTCCCGGGCGACTGCCTTGTGGAGAATCTCGTTGACGAGGGTGCTCTTCCCCGAGCCAGACACACCCGTCACGCAGATCAGGCGACCCAACGGAAACCTGACATCGATGCTTTTGAGGTTGTGCTCGGCGGCGCCGCGAACGACCACGGCGCCGCCGTTGCCAGCTGACCGCTGCTGCGGAACGGGAATCGATCGCCTGCCCGAGAGATAGGCACCGGTGAGCGAAGCTTCGACACCTTCCAACGAAGAGGGCGGCCCACTCGCGACCACATTGCCACCGTGACGGCCCGCTCCGGGACCGAGATCGACTACCCAGTCCGCTTCGCGAATCGTCTCCTCGTCATGTTCCACGACCACCACCGTGTTTCCGAGATCGCGCATTCCCTTCAAGGTGTCGAGAAGCCGCCGGTTGTCGCGCTGGTGAAGACCGATCGAAGGCTCGTCGAGGACGTACAACACGCCCATGAGCTTCGACCCGACCTGGGTGGCGAGCCGGATGCGCTGGCTCTCGCCACCCGACAGCGTGCCGGCCATACGATCGAGGCTCAGGTAATCGAGCCCAACCGAGACCAGAAAACCGAGACGGTCGCGAACTTCGCGGAGGATTTTCTCGGCGATCTGAGCGTCACGTTCACCGAGGTCGAGGGTCAAAAACCACTCGAGGGCCTGATTGACGGCAAGGGCCGAAATCTCGACCAGATTGCGGCCGGAGATCTTGACCGCCAAAGCCTCGCGGCGGAGGCGCGCGCCACCGCACTCGCCGCATGGTGCAAAGGACATGTACCGTTCGAGTTCCCGCCGCACCTCATCTGAGGTGGTCTCTTGAAAGCGTCTCTCCAAACGCGGCACCGCGCCCTCGAATCGATCGCGGTAGCGGTAGGCGCCCTTGCTCCCCTCCCACACGAACTCGTGCTCACCGTCTGTGCCATACATCAAGATCGTCCGCACCTCGTCGGGCAGACTTCTCCACGGTGTGTGGAGATCGAAATCCATGACTGCCGACAGCTGCTCGACCTGGTGGCGGAACCACGATCCCGGCGACTTGCCGACCATGGCCAGGCAACCCGCGGCCAGGGTCCGCTCGGGATCAATGACCAGCTTCTCAGGATCGACCTCGCGCAGAAAACCGAGCCCCGAACAGGTGGAGCAGGCGCCCTGGGGTGAATTGAAGGAAAAAAGGCGTGGAGAGACCTCGGTCAACGAAAAGCCGCACTGCGGGCAGGCGTGACGTGCGGACAGGATCAGCTCCTCGCCGTCATCCTTGACCGCTACGGCGAGCTCATCGCCGACTCGAAGCGTCGTTTCCAGAGAGTCCGCAATTCGCGATGCGACGCCACTCCGAACCGACAGGCGGTCGACGATGACCTCGATGGTGTGCTTGCGCTTTTTGTCGAGCTCCGGCGGATCGACAACGTCGATGATCTTCCCGTCCACCCGCGCTCTGACAAAACCCTCGCGGACCATTTGGTCGAAGATCTTCCGATGCTCGCCCTTTCGTCCTTCGACGACCGGTGCCAAGAGCATGAACCTGGTTCCCTCGGCTAGCCCGAGAAGCTGGTCAACCATCTGCTCGACACTTTGAGGGCGAATTGCGATCTGGCAGTCGGGGCACTCAGGGATGCCGATCGATGCCCACAGGAGCCGGAGGTAGTCGTGGATCTCGGTCACGGTGCCGACGGTGGAACGCGGGTTTCGAGAGGTTGTCTTTTGCTCGATGGAGATCGCAGGAGAAAGTCCTTCGATAGTGTCAACGTCGGGCTTTTCCATTTGGTCGAGGAACTGGCGGGCGTAGGCGGACAGGGACTCCACGTACCTGCGCTGGCCTTCCGCAAAGAGGGTGTCGAAGGCGAGCGATGATTTCCCGGAGCCGGAAACGCCAGTGATGACGACGACCTTGTTCCGGGGAAGAACCACATCAATATTCGCCAGATTGTGCTCGCGTGCGCCGCGTATGACGATTTGGTCTCGCATTTCGTCGGTCTCCGTTCCCGCTCCCGCGATCGTACTCATGCTCGTGTCCGTGCTCGGCGCAGAGGATCGACCCGGGCCCGCAGTCAACAACACATCACACCGCGGTCGCGTTCCCAGGCACCCTGGCGACTCGGGTATCGGCACGAGTCGACCGTGGGTCGGGGACCACGAGCAAATTTACGCCTTGGTTATGCCTCCGTCAAGTCGACTTTCCTGATTCGGATGCGCCTGCGCAACCCGGGCAGTTTTTGCCGCGTTGGCCCCGCCGTCATTCCCGAAATGACCCGCGCCCTCTCCAGAGGACCCGCGCGGTACACGCTGTTATCGCTGACGCTCCTTCATCGCCTGTTCAGCCTCGCGGTCGAGCGTTCGGCGCCGCAGGGTGTCCCGCTTGTCGTGAAGCTGCTTGCCGCGCGCGAGCGCTATCTCCAGTTTGATCCAGCTCCCATCGAGGAAGACCGAGAGAGGAACCACGGTGAGACCCTTTTCGTTGACCTTGGCGGCAAGGCGCTCGATCTGCGCCTTGTGGAGGAGCAGGCGCCGTCGCCGAACGGGGTCGTGGGCGGCGTAACCGGCATTGTCGTACCTCCCAACGTGGCAGCCGACCAGAAAAGCCTCGCCGCCAACGAAGGCCACGTATCCCTCCTTGAGATTGATCTTGCCGGCACGAATTGCCTTGACCTCTGACCCCAAGAGTTCGAGCCCCGCGACCTCCTTTTCGAGCAGGTGATAGATATGGCGTGCTCTGCGATTGGTTGCCAGGACCTTGCGCCCCTCGGTCATTGCACCACCCTTCCAAGGGCGTCAACGACTTCCGGGTCGAACTGGTGGCCCCGTCCTCGCTCGACGATCTCGAGGGCCCGATCGGCCCTGACGGTTGGTCGATACCGACCGGGCGTGGTCAAAACATCGTAGACCTCAGCCACGTGAACGACACGAGAGAGCAAGGGAATTTCGGCGCGCGAGAGACGGTCCGGATAGCCGCTGCCGTCCCACCGCTCGTGGTGGTGGCGGATGGCTGCCGCGACATCGTCAAGACCCGTTCCGGCAACGATCTGCTCACCAACGACCGGGTGCTTTTGGTAGGTCATTCGATCGTTGACAGTGGGGGCCTCGGCGCGGTAGAGGCGATCGTAGTCCAGCTCCCGCATGCCGACATCGTGAAGCAGGCCGGCAAGCGCCGCGTCTTCGACCTGTGGTGTCTCGAGGTCCATTCGCCGAGCAATGGAGAGAGCCAGCTTCGACACCGCTTCCGAGTGGGAGACCAGATCCGGGTAGGTTTGAACGCCTGGTTGCAGGAGGCGGCGCGCGAGATTTCGGCGAGAAAATCGCAAGGCGGATCTCTCTCGAGCGTCCTCTGCCCGGCTCCGCAGGCGACCGAGTGTGGCGCGAGCACCGGCGGCCCCGCTTCCGGAGATGACAGAGGCGGTCAATGAGCCCGTTCCGGGGCTCGCCAACAACACGGAAGACGCAATCATCGTCGACTGAACGGGGTCGATGGCGGCCGGCACCCGGCGTATCTCCACATGCCAGGCGTCCCGAACCGGAGCCGTGATGCCGGCCTCTGCGAGAGCCGCGGCCTGGTGGTTGAGCACGGCTTTGCGATCAATCTCCGGTCCATCCTCTCGGATGTTGATCATCGAGGCGGCACTCGTTGTTGTGGCCAAGCTCACCGCCACCGCCACCACCTGCCTTTCGAGGACACAATCAAGCGCTGCGTTGTGGATCGTCTGCAAACCCGATTCGTCAAGCATCGGGGGCCGAGGAGGACCACTGGCGGACGGTCGCTCGCGGGGGCTCGGCTCAGGCACGACGTTGACGTCGATAAGGTGCTGGGGACCCAAAAACCCGCTGCGCTTGGCATAATCGACCATGGCTTGGGATATTTTTCTCGCTTTGGCGATGTCGATGCGCTCGAATGACCTTTTGCGGCCCTTGTCACGGGCATCGACAAAACCTATGGTCTCGTTCCCAACGAGGAGGGGCACCAAAAGAAGTTCGGCGTTGCCCGCGCTCCTGATGTAGTCGCTCAACGCACCGAGATCTTCTTTGCTGCGATAAGCCTCCGGACCACCATCGAGGCCTCGCACCTGCCGAACCATCGCATCCCTCACACGATGCTCGACGGCGAGGACGTCTCGACGGCCAAATCCGTACTGGGTCGCGAGCAAGAAACTGTCGGCCGGGCCAAGAAGATAAAGCGCGGCTCTCGTACACTGGATCTCTTCCAAAAACCGGAACAGTATTTCCTTGAAACCGCGCTCGATCTGCGGTGTCCAGCCCGGTATATGTGCATCCATTGCGACCCCTCCGGGGATTTCGAATCGGACCACTCTACCATCCGCACCAGCTCTCGGGTATCGCCCGAATGCTTGGTGGTGTTTCGGGCTCGACCCACCCCGCGCCCCTCGGATCACCCTCCCCCGACAGATTCCGGGTTAGAATTGCGCCAGCATGTCGAGAATCCTGTGTGCACTCGTTCTTGCAGCGGCCCTCTCGGTCGACCCAATGGTCATCGAGGTCGACCGACAACCGGACGAGCTGGTCATTCGGATTGAACTGGTCGAGGATCTTCCCGAGGGCGTGGAGTCGGCCTTCTCAAGCGGTTCACGGGTGGCGATCGACTACCCACTCCGCGTCTATGCCCGGCGCCGCCTCTTTCCAGATCGCAAGGTTTGGAAGGGTGTGGTGCAGTCGGCCGTCGTCTTCGATGCCGTCACTGGACGATATTTGTGCCAGCTGATCGTCGACGGAACGGCCACTGCCAGTCGGGAAATCGACTCGGCGGCCGACGCTCACCGGTGGCTGGTTGCACCTCCTGTTGTTGAGGTCCCGATCCCGAAAGCCCGACGCGAAGCCTTCCTGAAAGTTCGGGTGCGAGCCGTTTTTTCCAGCGGAACGAAGTGGCTGGTGTTTCCTTCGACCGAGGGCACCGAGTGGGTCGAAATGCGGCTCGAGGCGCCGCAGGCCGGCGAATGATCCTCACGTCCGGGGGGTCGATGGAGATCACCCCATGAGCCGACTACGGCAAGCATGGAGCAGGTACCATCGAGAGAATCGCGTTCTGATTGCAGCCTTTGTCTTTTTGATGGTGCTGTCTGTCGGCGCCTTCTACCTTCTCCAACGCGCCAAGGAAAGCTCGCCCGAGGAGCTCACCAACCGGGTTCTCCTCTTCGTTCTCTGGTATCTCGACATCTCACTGATCCTCATTCTGAGCTTCATCCTCCTGCGCAATCTCTTGCGCTTGGCTGTCGAACGCCGGTCTGGTGTCCTCGGGAGCCGCTTTCGGACAAAACTGGTGCTGACCTATGTCGGGCTGACCTTTGTCCCGGTGATCCTCATCTTTCTCATCGCCACCAATCTCCTCCAAGGTTCGATTGACCGCTGGTTTTCCGCGCCGGTGGAGACGATTCTCCGCGGAGGCGCCGAGGTCACTGTGCAGCTGCGGGAGCTGGTGGAACAACGTCTCCAACAACAGGTTGCTGTGGCCTCGGAGGAGCTCAGGAGCGGTGGACAACCCGATCTCGCGCGTCTCAAACACCTTTTGGGGGTCGATCTCGTAGCACTGTATGACGGTGACGATCTCGACGAAGCTGTGGCCGACCCGAGGCGAATCCCGGCGTCGCTACCACCTCTGCCGTGGGAGGATCTACCTTCCACCGATGTGCGGTCTGTTCGCTGGCGCGGCGGCCTCTTGATCCGAGCCTGGAGCCCGGTCGGACAGGACCGGCGCGTCGTCGTCGGTGACATGCTGCCCAGAGAGCTCCTGCTCCACCTCGAAAACGCCATTGCAGCTGATGCCTCCTTCCAGGAAATGAAACGGACCCAGGGCACCATCACCGCCACCACAATCCTCGTCCTTCTCGCGGTGACTCTGCTGCTTTTGTTTGCCACGGTGTGGGTCGGTCTCTTTCTGTCACGGCGATTTACCGAGCCGATGCTGGCCGTCGCCAGCGCAACCCAGCGGGTCGCGGAGGGTGATGCTCTGGAAGAGGTGGATGTTCCGGCATCTGATGAGGTTGCCGTTCTGGTGGACTCGTTCAACGCCATGGTTCGTCGGGTCCGAGCCACCGAAGCGGAAATCATGGCTTCGAACCAGGAGCTGGCCACTCTGTTGGCGACGGTTCCCACGGGGGTGTTGTCGGTCAGTGCTGATGGTGCAAGGTTTCGGCCCAACCCGGCGGCGGCCGGAATGCTCGGGCACTCCTCCTGGGCTCATGAGTGGCTTCCGCTCGATGAGCTGAATCGGCCGGGGCTGGAGGAGCTGTACCGGCAACTGATTCCGGTTCGTTCGACCAACGTGAGCTGCGAAATCGATCTCGATACCGATGAGGGGGCTTTTCGCGTCGATATCACGTCGCGGCCTCTTCCGGGCGGCGGCCTCGTGGTGGCAATGGACGATCTCACGATGCTGATTCAGGCACAGCGCCAAGCGGCGTGGAGCGAGGCGGCCCAGCGAATTGCACATGAGATCAAGAACCCGCTCACGCCAATCCGGCTCGCCGCCGAGCGGATTCATCGGCGTGCCGGAGATCTCGAGGGCAGCTTGCGCGACATCGTGGTTTCCGGCTGTGAGGCCATCGTCGCCCAGGTCTCGGGGCTCAAGGAGTTGGTGGACGCCTTTCAGGAGTACGCTCGCATGCCGACGATCAACCCCCGACCGACGGCGCTGACAAAAATTCTGCGCGAGGTCGGCTCGTTATATGAAGGCGTACGAGATGGCCTCGAGGTTCGGATTGAACTGCCGAAAGAAGAGATATGGGGTATTGTCGACCCCGTGCTCACTCGCCAGGTTCTCGTCAACCTGATCGACAACGCGGTGTGGGCCATTCCGGAGAGCGGACGAATCACCATCGCGGCGCGAGTGAACGGTGACGACATCATGATCGAGGTCGAGGACACCGGGGTAGGCCTCCCCACCGAAGACACCGAAACCCTGGTGGAGCCGTTCTTCTCAACAAAAGGCCGGGGGTCGGGAATGGGCCTCGCCCTTGTTCATCGGATCGTAACCGACCATGGCGGATCGCTGGAGCTGAAAAATTTGAATTCCGGCGGGACGCGGGCGCGCATCGTTCTTCACGGAAGCATGACGGTAGCGCAGGATCCAGCGGAACGTTGACCCTTCGAGCAGCCCCCTGATACCATCGTTACGATGTCGTATCCCGGCAACCCCGAGCTCTCTCCGCAGGCCCAAGAACGCGTGATGCGGGCCTTCAAGCAGGTCGTCGGCAAGCTTCAGAAGGGTAATCGCGACGAGGCCCTCATCGGTCTCGAGTTCGTTCTTCGTCTCGACCCAGCCTACGCCCCGGCGAAAAACCTCCACCTACAGATGTCTTCCGGCGCCCCCGAAATCGATCTCAACGATATCGTCTCGCAACTTCAGGCACCGACAACTCAGGCCATCAACAGTCTGGTCATCGAAGCCATGGAGGACTTCAACAACCGCGACTTCGAAGCCGCCAGGGAAAAGGTCGAACAGGTAATTTTGGACCTCCCGGGGCACGAGGAGGCACGCGATCTCCTGCGGCAAATTGAGGAGGCCACGAAGGGAGACAACCAGGTGGCGTTGTTTCTCTCTCAGGCGCGCGATGCCCTGAACAGTGGAAACTCTCAGGAGGCCGCGAATTTCGTCATGATGGCGCAGGCGCTCGATCCACACCATCGTGATATCGCGCCGACCATCGCCGAAATTCAGAACTCGGGAGACCTGTCGATTTCGCAGGCAGGGTTCTCTGTCACGCAGGAGGCGGACGATGAAGGCTTGTTCGGAGCCGAGGACGACGGGGGACTAGAGTTCGACGCGGCCAGCGAGGCTTCGGATCTCTTCGCCGACGCGTCGACGCTAGCTGACCCCACAGCGAGCGACCCCACGACGCACGAGCAAGCAGCGGCATCCGAGCTCTCTGCCGAGGAGGTTTTGCCGGAGTCACAGCCTTATTACGAGGACGAAGAAGATAATGTGGCGGATCTTTTCGAGACCGGTCCGACGACATTCGATGATGGGCCGGTCGATGACCTGGCGGGTCTCGACGAAGAGGCTGCAATCATCCACTCCCTCCTTGCGAAGGGGGGCGCGGCGGCGGCAGAAGATCACTACCCGGCGGCCATCGATGCGTGGTCGCGGATCCTCCTCGTCGACCACACCCACGAAGAGGCACGAGACCGTATCGAGCATATTCGTCATGCAAAAGACGAGCTTGACCGGCGCATCGAACCCATGCTTTCGGACGCTGAAGCGGCCTTCGCCAGCGGGGAGTTCACCCTGGCCAAGGATTTTGTTGATCGCGCCTTGTCGATTTTTCCGAAGCACGTCGACGCAACCCGCCTCAAGGAAAAAATCGAGCTCGACTCACAGGCTGGAATCGGATCCGAGATGCCCGATCTCGAGGACGATCTCTTTACGGATGTATTCGCTGCAGCGCCCGAATACGGCGCCGCAGTGGATGCGGACGCGAGGGCGCCCAAGGGGGAGTGGCGAGCCCCGACGAAACAAAAACGAAGAATTGGCTGGCAGGGCTGGGCTCTGCTCGGCACCGTCGGCATTTTAATCGTTGTCGGGGCGTTGTGGTTGAGCGGCGTATTCGTGCCCGAGGACCGAGCCCCGCAAAGAATGGCGGTGGTTGCGCGGGTCCTCGCCGAAGCGGAAGAGCTTTTCAAAAACAAACAGGTACAGGAGGCGATTCTTTTCCTCGAACAGAACTCCGCTGAGGACGAGTTTCAGGTTCGGATCGACGCTCGGCTGAAAAAATACCGGGCGGCCGTCGCAACCCCGGTTCCGACACCGATTCCCGAGGGCTTGGTGGTCAGCCGCGAATATCTGGAGCAAGGTCGGTGGTTGGCGGCCTACGAGCGCTGTATGAGCGAGCTGGCGGCACACCCAAACGACCCGGGCCTGGAAGAGCTTCGAGCAGCAATTCTCAATGTCGAACCTGAAGCTTCCAGTCTCCACAATACGATCAGGAACCGTGATCACGCGGCTACTATCGGCATCACAAAGGAACTCATGGAGAAGTGGCCGGTCGACCAGGATCTCCCCGAGTTGTATCACCGAAGCCTGTTCAACGCCGCGGTCGCCGAGCTTCGCGCCATCAACCTCGCCAGGGCAGAGGCCTACCTCAACGAGTTTGATGCTTTGAATCCGGACGATCCGGAGGTACGGCGGATTCTCGCCTTCATCGAGACCTACAAGGACCGGCCGAGGGACATGCAGCTCCAGATTTTTGTCGGGAACATCGTCGAACGATGACGGTCGACAGAGACAATATCCCAAACGACTGGGACGCGCTGGTCGATCGCGGCGTTGCGCGTCAGAGCGAGGAGCGGTCACCGCCAACCGATGAAAAGAGTTCGTCTGGGCCGCCGGTCATCACCCTCATGGCTGCCTCGTGGGCCGACCTCGTCTCCATGCTGGCCGTGTGTACTGCGGCTTTGATCGCAATACTGTTGCTGGGCGAACGACCGACCCTGCCGGCCTTTTCATGGTCGGCAGGTCTGGCTCTAGCGTGGTGGCTTTTTGCAGGGTCGGTGTTGGTTGTCGTTCGCCAGGGCACACCAGGAATGTTGTTGGCCGGAGTCAGCTTCGAGGGTGCAGTCCGCCCGCGCCGCGTGCCTAGGGTCTTGACGGCGGCCCTGTTGGGGGTGATCACCCTTGGTCTGACCGGGTTGATTGGAGGGCGCAGATCGCCGCTTCGGATCGCCGCAGAGTCCGACCTCGTGATGGAGGAGTCGGACTAGCCCGGACTATTCACCAATCTTCGGCTGCACGGCCCGATGCACCGCACCCAGCGCCGTTTTCTCG
>CBDTWX010000126.1:0-12425 GCA_965364305.1 uncultured Thermoanaerobaculia bacterium | reverse complement strand
CACTGACAGCGCGTTCGAGGAGCTGAGCATCAGTCGCGAGGCGCGACTGCAGCAACTCGCCCAGACGAATCAGATCGTGGTTCGCACGCAGGTGTCGGATGTCGGCGACCCAGACATGCTCGGGGAGGTGCTGGCGGGCATCGTTTTTTGCCATCGCCGACCCGCGGACCGGGTTTGAACGAGCAAATGCCAGACCTTTGCGAATTCGGAACGTCATGAACCGGTGCTTCACAGCCGTGCGACCCTCGCCGAAAAGAACCCCTCTGTGATGTGTTCAACGGCCGTTTCGGGGTTCGCAATTTCGCTTTCGATGAGAACGACTACGTATGATAGATACATGTGCGGAGCGAAGGGAAAAATTCGGTGACACTCGTTCATGGTTGAAAATCAGAACCGGAAACGCGATTACGTGGTGCTCGTTGTCGATGACGATCAGGACACGCGCCAGCTGATGTATGAAGCCCTCGATTTCACAGGCCTGACCGTGGTTGAAGCCGAGGATGGCACGGCTGCACTCGCCGCCTTCGATCGTGATCAGCCCGACCTCGTATTGATGAGCGCGAAGCTGCAGGGTTTGGATGGCTTATCCGTCTGCTCGAAGCTCCGAGGGCTGCCGGGTGGAGAGAGTGTGGCGATTGTCATGATTACAGAACTGGACGACATCGAGGCGATTCACCAATCCTACGAGGTTGGAGCGACTGATTTCCTCACCAAGCCGATCAACAAGCAGATCCTGACTCACCGGGTGCGGTATCTGCTGCGCGCCAGAGACAGGCTTCGCACCTTGCGTCAGATCGAGAATCGGTTGGCCCAGGTACAACGAGTGGCTCGAATCGGAAACTGGGACTGGGATATCGAAGCCGACAGACTCGATTTCTCGGGCGAGGCCCGACGCATGTTCGGTCTCGAATCCGAGGGAAACGCCGTCACGCGGGCGAAAATCCTCGAGCTGGTCCATCCCGCAGATCGATCGAAGGTCTCCAGCGCCATCGCTGACGGGCTCAGAATCGGCAAGGCGTACAACGTGACCTTCCGGACCAAGCGATCGGACGGGACGGAGTGCGTGGTGCACCTTCTGGCCGAACCGGTTGTCGACGCCTCTGGGAAAGTGGTCCGGTTCCGCGGCACCGTGCAGGACACCACCGAGCGCGAGAAGGCCGAGTCGCAGATTCGGCTGCTCGCCTACTACGACGGCTTGACCGGACTGCCCAATCGAGAACGTTTCAAGGAGCAAGCGGAACGGGCGATGAGCGCCGCCCAACGAGGCGGCACGAAGATGGCCCTGATTTACATCGACCTGGACCATTTCAAACGTATCAACGACACCTTGGGACACACCGCGGGCGACACAGTGTTGAGGGGCGTCGCCAAAGCCTTGACCAACATCGTTCGAGGCACGGACATCGTTGCCAAGGTCGATGCCGAAACCTCGGTGTCGTCATCGCTGGCGCGGCTGGGCGGCGACGAATTCACCATCATGCTCACCGGGCTGAGCAGGTCCGAGTCCGCGGCCAGAGTGGCAAAGCGGATTCTGCAGGCGTTGTCTCGGCCTCTGAGAATCGACGACAGGGAGTACGTGGTCACCGGCAGCATGGGAATCGCTGTCTACCCCGACGACGGTGCAGATGTGGACCTTCTGCTGAGGAACGCGGACATTGCTATGTACGCCGCCAAGGAGGACGGCCGGAACAACTATCGATTTTTCTCTGAGGAGATGAATGCGCGCATGCTGGAGCGGCTCGCCATCGAATCGGATCTGAGAAAAGCGCTGGAGCGGGATGAGCTGCTGCTGCACTACCAGCCGCAGGTGGAGAGCCTGACCGGGAAAGTCGTCGCGTTCGAAGCACTGGTGCGCTGGGAGCACCCGACGAAAGGGATGGTACCTCCATTCGAGTTCATTCACATCGCGGAGGAGACCGGACTCATCATCCCCTTGGGTGAATGGGTGATGCGGGCGGCGTGTGAGCAGGCAACGAGCTGGCATCGGGCCGGATACGCCGAAATGCGCGTTTCGGTGAATATCGCCAGCCAACAGCTCACCGAAAGCGACCTCGTAGCGACTGTCCAAAAAGTGTTGGAATCAACGGGCCTGGATGGCGCTCACCTCGAATTCGAGCTGACCGAAAGCTCGCTGATGAGTGACGTGGAGACAACAACTCAAACGTTGTGGAATCTCAAAAAAATCGGATTGAGCCTGGCCGTCGATGATTTTGGAACCGGCTACTCCTCGATGAACTACCTCAAGCGCTTCCCGTTGGATGCCCTCAAGATCGACCGCTCATTCGTGCGGGATCTCAATGTGGACGCCAACGACGCAGCAATTGCGAAGGCGGTGATCGCCCTGGCAAAGGCGCTCGACCTGTCAACGATTGCGGAAGGTGTTGAGGAAGAGGAGCAACTGGCCTTTTTACGGGCGTTGGGCTGCGATCTGATCCAAGGGTATTACTTCAGCCGACCGATGCCCGCCGACGAGATCATCGAATTCCTCGGCGGCGCTATGTCGTTCCATTAGGCTCCAGGCGCCTACCATCGATAGCCGGCGATCGTGGTCTGGAACCTACCCTCGGCATCGAGGTCGGAATCGGCACCATCTCGACCGGTTGAGCCTCAATCGAAGGGGTCGCGATGCCTCCATGACGGTCCGTTATCGAGGAATGGCGCCACGCGCTCGAGCAACAAACTCCTGAATCTTCGAATGATCCTTGATCCCCGGTGCCGACTCGACGCCTGACGACACGTCGACCAAATCGGGACGAGTCGCACGTATGGCGTCGGCGACATTGTCTGGAGTCAGACCACCCGCAAGACCGAAGGAAAGGGTTTCGGACTTCACGCCGAGCACCTCCCAGGCCCATGTCTCGCCGTCGCCCGCGCCAGGGTCGAACAGGGGCAGACAGCGACGAGCCAACCACGCGACGCGTTTCCAATCGACCTCCGGACCGACCGCGACACGACGGATCACACTCGTGCCGAGAATGTCGAGATACGTATCGGGCTCCTCACCGTGAAGCTGCACCCGATCAAGTCCGAGGAGGGCGCGGACCCGGACTACCTCGTCAAGGGGCGCGTCGAGAAATACCCCGACCTTCTCCGCCCCCCGAAGCTCCCGAATCCACCCCGAGTCTTCCGGGACCACAGCACGCTGGGTCCCCCTTTTGAACACGAACCCCAGAAGATCGGCGCCGGCTGCCACCGCCGCTCGGGCATCTTGAGGTCTCGTCAATCCACAGATCTTGACCTTCATCTGCACGCCCGTCACGATCTGTGCAGCAGACCGCGAAGCGCGGCGGCCGGATCCTCCGCTCTCACCAGGTGCTGCCCGACCAAAAACGCGTCGTAGCCCGCGCGGTGGAGCCGGACGATGTCCGCAGCATCGTGGATTCCGCTCTCGGCCACCCGAAGTCGATCGGGCGGCAGTTCCACCGCCATCGACTCCACGCGGTCGAGTTTCATCTCGAAGGACGCGAGATCGCGCGCGTTGACCCCGAGGATGCCGGCGCCCGACGCCACAGCCTGCGCGGGGTCCTCGTCGGCAAATATCTCGAGCAGCACCTCGAGATCGAGAGCCGATGCGGTTTCCAGGAGCTCTTCGAGGAGGTCCCGATCGAGCAGCCTGGAAATCAGGAGCACGGCATCGGCGCCCAGAACCGCCGTTTCCAAGAGCTGACGCCGACTCACCACGAAGTCCTTGCGCAGGACCGGCAGGTCCACCGAATGCCGGACCTCCGCCAACCACCGCGGATCACCGAGAAAGTGATCCGGTTCAGTCACCACCGAGATCGCCGCTGCACCGGCTTCCTGGTACGCGCAGGCAATCGCGACTGGATCGAAATCCGATCGAATGATCCCAGCCGAAGGCGATGCCTTTTTGCACTCGGCAATCACTGACGGTTCCGGCCCGGAGAGGGCTTTACGGAACGATCGGCGACCGTCCCGTCTCCGTCTGTCCGCAGCCGCCTCTGCGGCGGCTGCCAGAGCAGGATCCTCTGGGGTCGCCTCGAGGCGACGCCTCACATCGGCGACAATACAGTCGAGCACCGAATCAGCCACGGCCGGCGATCTCCTGAGTATATCGGGCCAGCTCTTCAAGGAGCTCGAGGGCGGCACCCGAATGGAGCACCTCACGGCTGGCGTCGAGCCCCTGCTTGAGATCCGGCACTAGATCGGCAACATAGAGGGCCGCCGCAGTATTGAGGGCGACTGCCTCGGCAGCCGCCGATTGTTCCTCGCCACCCAGGATCGCACGCATGCGTCGGAGGTTTTCGGCCGCGTCACCACCGGTCAACGTCTCGGGTTTGCTCGTGTCGATTCCAAGCTCACCGGGATCGGCACGCCACACACCCACAACCTCACCCTCTCGCACCTCCACCACCGTCGTCGGTGCGTTGACCGATAGCTCGTCCAATCCGTCGTCGGAGTGCACCACCAGACCGCGCCGCGCCCCCAGTTCGGCAAGGGCGGTGGCCATCAGGCGCTGCACCTCCGGCCCCCAGACACCGATCACCTGTCGCTCGACCACGGCCGGGTTAGTCAGGGGCCCGAGGAGGTTGAAGACCGTCCGCACCCCGAGGGTCCGCCGCACGGGCATCACCGCCTTCATCGCGGGATGCAGGCGCGGTGCAAAGAGGAAGGCAACCCCGATTCCGTCGAGCACCGCCGCCATCGCCTCCGGCGAGATATCGAGCAGGACACCCGCCGCCTCGAGCACATCGGCAGATCCGCAGCGCGAGGAAACCGAACGGTTGCCATGCTTGGCTACCGTCGCGCCCGCCGCCGCCGCGACGAGAGCTGCCGCGGTGGAGATGTTGATGGTCTCGGCGCCGTCGCCGCCGGTGCCGCAGGTGTCCACCGTATTCTCTGGATCGGAGATCAAGACTGGCAGCGAACGCGACCGCATCGCGCGAGCGGCTGCTGCCACCTCGACACCGGTTTCCCCCTTGAGTCGAAGAGCGGCGAGCGCCGCAGCCACAACCACGTCGTCGACCTCACCGTCCATGACGGCGCCGATGAAATCTTCCACCTCCTGCGATGTCAGGTCCTTGCCCGCGAGCAGCCGGTTGAGGAGCTTTTTGTGGTCAATCGCTGTCATCTGCTCTTCCACCTTGGATTGAGCATTTCCCAACTGAAGCCTAACGAGAGGCGTGGGTGGGCGGGGGCATTCCTCATTCCCAATTCCTCATTCCTGATTCTGCCGTGCGCAATCTTGCCACTCCTCGCGCACCGGAAGCCCGGCGATCTCCAGAAAACGTGCGAGCAGGCGTTTGCCGTCGTGGCAGAGGTAGGACTCGGGGTGGAACTGGACGCCGAAATGCCGGCGCTCGCGGTCGCGAATCGCCATCACATCGGCTTCACCGGTCCACGCCGTGACCGCGAGGTTTTCTGGCAGACTCTCTCGTTCGACCACCAGCGAGTGGTAGCGGGTCGCCTCGAAACCGTCCGGCAGACCCTCGAAGAGGCCGGTGCCGTCGTGGTGGATGGGAGATGTCTTGCCGTGCACCGGTTCGGGGGCACGCACCACCTTGGCTCCATGGACCGAAGCGATCGCCTGGTGGCCGAGACAGATCCCGAGCAGCGGCAGGCCGGCCGCACTCCGGACCAGATCCATGCTCACTCCCGCGTCCTCCGGGATGCCAGGCCCGGGGGATATGACGATCGCCTGCGGTTCGAGCGCCAGGATCTCATCGACCGACGAGACGTCGTTGCGCACGACCTCGATGGCCACGTCACCCACCTCGGAGAGCTCCTGCACCAAGTTGTAGGTGAAGGAGTCGTAGTTGTCCAACATCAATATCACCGCCCACCCCCAACCCGCGAATTCGGAGTTCGGAGTTCGGAATTCGGAATGAGCTCCACCCACCCCGCATGGTGCAGTGCAAGGGGGGATGGACGGGAAATTCGAAAATCGAAAATCGAAAATCGAAATCGAACGTTGTCGCGGATCATCATCTGCCATCCGAATCATGGGCGGCCGCTTCGGCCATGGCCACCGCCTCGACCAGGACATTGGCCTTGGCTGCACATTCGGCGAGCTCCGAAGAGGGAACCGAGTCGTAGACGATGCCCGCCCCAGCCTGAATCTGGACGCTGCCGCCGCGCTCCACAAGGGTACGAATCGCAATGCAAGAGTCGAGGTCGCCATTGAGATTTCGGTAGCCCACCGCACCACCGTAGACGCCCCGGCGCACCTCCTCGAAGTCGTCGATGATCTCCATTGCGCGGACCTTTGGGGCGCCGCTGAGGGTGCCGGCGGGGAAGCAGGCAAAGAGCGCATCCCAGGCATCGAGGCCTTCGCGCAGCCGACCCTCAACCTCGCTCACCAGGTGCATGACGTGGCTGTACCTTTCCACCTCCATCTCACGGGTGATCCGGACTGTGCCGGGGTCGGCCACCCTGCCGATGTCGTTGCGACCGAGATCGACCAACATGACATGTTCGGCACGCTCTTTCGGGTCGGACGTGAGCTCCTTCTCGAGCTTGATGTCCTCCGCCGGACTCTCGCCGCGCCGCCGGGTGCCGGCGATCGGACGGGTAGCGACCATGTCGTCGCGGACCCGAACCAGCATCTCCGGGCTCGAACCGAGGATCCTCGCCTGACCGGTGTCGAAGAGGAACATGTAGGGCGAGGGATTGGTCAGCCGGAGCATACGGTAGATCTCGGACGCGGTGCACCGCGGCATCCGCCGCCAACGGCGGGACACAACAACCTGAAAGATATCGCCGGCAAGAATGTGATCGCGCGCCCGAGAAACCGAAGCGAGGTAGTCGGCTTCGGAGGGCGTAGCCCGCCATCCCTCCCATTCCGACTCGGCTGTCGGGATGATATGCGGGCGAGGGCTTGCGCCGCCACTCCGCAAGGCGCGGTGCATGGCGTCGAGGCGTCGCTGAGCCGCCGCCCACGCTCCATCCGCATCGCCATCGATCCGGGCCGCGGCGACCAGAAGCAAACGCTGACGAACGCGGTCGAGGGCGACAACGCCATCGTAGAGCCCAAACCACGCATCCGGCAATCCGCCCTCGTCGCGACCTGTTGAGGGGATGGCCTCGACCAACCGAACGGCGTCGTAACCGAGGTAGCCCATTGCGCCTCCGGCAAAGGGTGGCAAACCCTCGACCGGCGCCACCGGGCCGAGGTCGGTGGCAGATCGAAGTTCTTCCAGCGGCGCCCCGGGGCATGGCGATCCGTCGACATAAACGATCCCGTCCCTGACCTCGACGACACGAAAGGGATCGGCGCCGACAAACGAAAAGCGCGCGGCCTGTTCACCGCCTTCGACGCTTTCCAGGAGGAACGGGTTGCGACCGTTGGCGGCGAGACGGGAAAAGACGGTGAACGGGGTCACCGTATCGGAGGTCAGCTCCTGAACCACCGGCACCACGTCATAGTGACGAGCGAGCTCTTCAAACTCGGATCTGGTCGGTCGAATCTCCATTCCTCCCCCTGGCCAATCTCCAGTGAGGTATTCTGACTCAACGGACCACCGAGGTCCACCCGTTCACAGCCGCGGTCGGAATATTGCCCTCGTGTACAATCCCCCACTCAGGAGGGCTTTCGCCATGTCTCGCCCCGTCATCACCATCACCGACCTCGCCGACTATGCCGATCAGGAGGTTTCCCTCCGCGGCTGGGTCTACAACTGGCGCAAAAAGGGGAAATTGCGTTTCATCATCCTGCGCGACGGTTTCGGGTATCTCCAGTGCGTGGTCTTCAGACCGGAGGTCGACGAACGTGTATGGGAGACTGCGGTGGAGGTGACCCAGGAGAGCTCGGTCGAGATCACCGGGAAGGTCGCCGTCGACGATCGCGCTCCCGGAGGCTTCGAACTCAAGGTCACGGATCTCGAGATCATCCAGGCCGCGCCGGAGTTTCCAATAGGCAAGAAGGAGCACGGCCCCGATTTCCTCCTCAACCACCGTCATCTTTGGCTGCGGTCGAAACGGCAACACGCCATCATGCGGGTTCGATCGGAGCTCGAGTTCGCGATTCGCGATTTCTTTCAGAGCCGACACTACACCCTCATCGACTCGCCAATCTTCACTCCAGCGGCGTGCGAGGGGACGTCGAGCCTTTTCGAAACCGAATATTTCGGCGAAACCGCCTACCTCTCCCAGTCGGGACAGCTGTACCTCGAGCCCGCTGCAGCGGCACTCGGGAAAGTCTACTGCTTCGGGCCCACCTTCCGCGCCGAGAAGTCGAAGACGCGGCGCCATCTCACCGAGTTCTGGATGGTCGAGCCGGAGGTAGCCTGGCTGCGTTTCGAGGGTCTCCTCGATCTTTGTGAGGAGTTCCTTGCGGCGATTGTCGCCCGGGTCCTCGACCGATGCCCAGACGACCTCGATCGTCTGGAACGAGACGTCTCAAAGCTCGAACCCACGACCTTGCGGCCCTACCCTCGACTCGATTACTCCGAGGCCGTGTCCAGGCTTCAGGAGGTCGGGTCGGATATCCAGTTCGGAGAAGATTTCGGGGGCGACGACGAGACCATGCTCACCGAGCTCTACGATCGGCCGTTACTGATCACCAGGTATCCGGCCGCGATCAAGGCCTTTTACATGCAGCCCGATCCCAACGACGCGAGCCGCGCGTTGGCTGTGGACGTCCTCGCTCCAGAGGGCTACGGCGAGATCATCGGCGGCTCCGAACGCTCGGATTCGCTGGAGCATCTCGAGGCGCAGATCGCCTCCCACGAGCTGCCGCGCGAGGCCTTCGAGTGGTACCTCGACATCCGTCGCTTCGGCTCTTTTCCTCATTCGGGATTCGGATTGGGCATCGAGCGGTGCGTCGCCTGGATCTGCGGGATCTCCCACCTCCGCGAGGCGATTCCCTATCCGAGGTTGATCAACCGTTTGAATCCCTAAGGAATTTTTTGTCGTCGGCGCCCCTTCGCGCGCCTCAGAACGCCGTTGTTGTTGGCAATGCTAACCGCTCCGCTTCTTCAGATACGCGACCGTAGCGCCCCAGCCGCCACGATCGGGCGGCGCGTCGTGAAAACCCGAGACCAGCCGATGGCGGGCGAGCAGCTTTTGAACACGATCCCGCTGCACGCCGATACCGCGACCGTGGATGAGGCGAACCTCGGTGAACCCTTTTTCCGAAACAGCTTCCAGGTAGGCGTCAACGACGTCGGGGACATCTCGCGGTGGGAACGAGTGGAGATCGATGCTGTCCTCCAACGGTATCTCGACCGGCCGTTCCGGGTCGCACAGTTCGTCGTCCTCGGTTTCGGGATCGTGTTCCCGACCACCGTCTCTGGGAACTGCCGAGTCACCGAAGAGGACGGCCGCCGTCATGACGGCCAGCACCGCTGCAAAAACACCGAGACCGATCCACGCCTTGGGCCCGATCATCCGCGCCAGCGGCCAGGTGAGGATCGCGGCGATTGCCAGGACGCCCACCTTGGTCGCGAGGTAGGCGAAACGCACCTTCGGGTCACGAAACGTCGATCGAAGCACCTCGACAGTCTAACCCCGACACGAACTGTCAAACCCCGGAATGTGCAGGCGGGACGCCTGCACCACAAAGGGGACAGGGGCAGTGAGCAGCAGCTATCAGAGGCAGCGGCAAGGATGGCAGGTGACCGTCGGCAAGGTCCAACGTCGAGACCTGGGGAGGGTGGGTGGACGGTTCTATCTGCGTCCACCTGCGTGATCTGCGGTTTCCCCCTGGGCTGGATCGCAGTTCCGAATTCCGAACTCCAAATTCCTATTTCCGAATTCCAAATTCTTGATTCCTAATTCCTAATTCCTAATTCCTAATTCCTAATTCTACGAATCTACCGTCTCGGTCTCCATCCCTGTAACGGTGTAGCCGAGCTTCTCGATCTCCGTCTTGAGCTCCTCGACCTCGATCTTTCGCGGGTGGTAGACCGCTTCGGCCACTCCCTTCTCGTGGTCGGCCGATGCCTCGATCACTCCGCTCATCTTCTCAAGCGTCGCGGTGATCGCCGACGAACATCCGCCGCAGTGCATACCCTCCACCTGAAAGATCGTGCGCACCGTTTCGGGACGACTGTCGGCCATCAGCGGGACAGCAAGTCCGAGGACCAGCACGATGACGAGAAAGGGTTGTACACAGCGTCCCATGCCTCACCTCCCGGCGGTTCAGAGCCGTTTCAAACCTGGAACCATTGCGCTCAGACCCGACGTGTTCGCCAACTGATAATAGACCGTCATACCGTCTCGGCGTGACCGCACGAGCCGTCCTGAACGAAGACGGCTGAGATGTTGAGAAACCGCCGCCGGCGTCATCTCGAGAATCGTCGCCAGGTCGCAGACGCAGAGCTCGCCGGTCTCATCGAGCAACACCAGGATCTTGAGCCGAGTCTCGCCGGCGAGCAGCGCGTAGTGTTCCGAAGCCGTCCTTAACCGTTGTGCCTGAGTCCCCAGCCGTTTCCTGAGCACCAGCAGTTCCTCCGGCGAGCGGTCAGGTGAAATACACTCAGGTTGCGGCGCGTTCACGGATTGGCCTCCCGCACTTTCCGGCGACCGGCACACGAAGTACCAATCATCATATCGCTATTTTCGCAACTTCTTAAGATATGTCAAGCATGGTTGAGCGAGATCACCACCTTTCCGGCTGGAGGTGGATCGCCCGGCTCTTCACGTCACCCAGCACGCGGTGGATCGATTTTCCCACCTATCGGGGGATCGCCACGAATCGCGACCGACTTTCAGTCGATCGAATCGCGTGTGGAGGGACACCAACCCGGCGCCGGAATCGCGAAACTTTTCAGACGGTCAAAAACGGGCCACCGCCGCCACACCCGATCCTCGACTCGGCCAACCCTCCGCACACCGACAGCAGCGTTGCTCACCCACACCTCGTCGGCGCCATCGACATCGGCGGCGGTCAGACCGGTCTCGAAAACATCGAGCCCGATTCCGGCGGCGTGTTCGAGAAGCCAACCCCGCATCACTCCCGGCAAACAGTGTGTGGGCGCCGGCGGAGTCCGCAACTCACGACCCTGGACAATCCAAACGTTGGCGACAGCTGTTTCGAGGACTTCCCCCGCTCCATCCACGATAAGTGCATCGTCTGCTCCATGATCCACAGCGCTGATACGGGCCAGATCCCACGGCAGACGGGCCAGCGTCTTGTGGCCGATCAGGGGAGGAGCCGACGACCAACGCTCGACCGAGAGTTGGCAGGGAGAAACGTGCGGACCGGCGCAATCACACCGCGAGGCCGAGGCCTCGACGACCCAACCACTGGCGCCTCCACGGTACCCTACTACTCTCATCCGTGCGGGTCCTCGAAGGCCGCATTCGGCGAGCAGATCCTGCAACAAAGACGTATCGGGGAACCGGATACCAGCGTCGGCGCCGAGGTGCGCAAGGCTTGCCGCGAGGCGTGCCCGATGCCTTTTCCACAGAAGAGGATGACCACCATCGCAACCGACGGTCGAAAATGCACCCCAACCGGCCAACGAGGGGTCGAGGGAGGGTTGGCCGCGGAGGATCTCGCCGTTGCGCCACAGTATCGTCATTCCGTCATCCCGACCAGCTCCAGCCAGCGCTCTATCTTGAGTCTCGATTCTCGTTCCTCCGCTACGGGATCGGACTGCCAAACGATCCCGCAGCCGGCGGCAAACTCCAGGGTCGCTCCGACCCGCCAACCGGTGCGGATCGGCAGCGCCAACTCGAGATCGCCATTGCCCGCCACCACACCCAAAGCGCCGGTGAAGGGTCCACGTTGAACGGGCTCCAACTCCTGAATCAGGGTCATGGCCGCACGCTTGGGGCAGCCTGTGACCGATCCTCCGGGCACCATCGACGCCACAATCTCCCACCATCCGAGATCAGATCGAACCCGGCCGGTCACCCTCGCCACACGGTGATGGACCGCTGCGTAGGACTCGACCGATCCCGGATCGGTGACCTCCACCGATCCAACCTCGCAGATGCGCCCCAGATCATTGCGCTCGAGATCGACCACCATCGCCAGCTCAGCCCTTTCCTTGGAATCGGCGTCAAGCTCAGCGGCCAACTCCAAATCCTGCTCACGGGTCACGCCACGCGGTCGAGTGCCCTTGATCGGGCGGGTCTCCAGCTTCCCGCCTCGGCGACGAAGCAACATCTCCATCGATGCGCACAACAGTTCACCGTCTCCAAAGCCGATATGGGCAAGATAATCCGGCACCCCTCCATCCGAGGCCGCATCGGTAAATGGCTGCAAAGATCCCACGAACCCCTCCACCGTCAGCCGTCGGCAGAGGTTGACTTGATACACGTCGCCGGCGCCGATCCTTCCACGGACGGCCTCGACGCACTGGCGATAGGCACCAGAATCGAGGCTCCATCGCCCCCTGCCGAACGACCCTCCCCGTTCACTTTGCGGCAGGGGAGTACGGGGCGACACTTCCGGCTCGAGCAGCAGCCACGCGCCCGGCGCGACTTCGGGGCCCTCTCGATGCGGGAGACCACCCGCC
>CBDTWX010000125.1:0-12427 GCA_965364305.1 uncultured Thermoanaerobaculia bacterium | reverse complement strand
GGCCTTCACCGCCACGGCGATGGGGCTCTTGGTGCAGGCGGGGGAGATCTCGTGGGACGATCCGGTCCTCCGGTACCTGCCGGATTTCCAGATGCACGACCCTTTGGTGACCCGCAAGATCACGATTCGTGATCTGCTCTGCCACCGCAGCGGCCTCGGCACCTTCCAGGGGGACCTGATGGGCTTCAACTCGGTCTACGATCGGGACGAGGTCATCAGGCGCATCCGCTTCATCGAACCGGCCTACGAATTTCGGGAAGGCTTCGGGTACTCGAACCTGATGTTTCTGACCGCCGGCCAGATCATCCCGAGAGTCACCGACATGAGCTGGGACGAGTTCGTCGACCGGCGGCTCTTCACGCCGCTCGGGATGGACCGCAGCAATACCAGCCTTGGTGAGCTGGAGGCCGCGAAAAACATCGCGACGCCGCACGGTCTTCGCGGCGGGGAGGTCGAGCCGATCCCCCGTGACTCTGTCGACAACATGGCACCAGCGGGTTCGATCAACTCGTCAGCCAACGACATGGCCAAGTGGCTGCTCCTCCAGACCGGAAACGGATCGTACGGGGATCAACAGATCGTGGATCCCGCGGTGATCGCGGAGACCAGAAAACCTCACAACCTCCAGCAGGTCAGCGACAGCGCCAAGGAGATCAATCCGTGGACGCACTTCTCCGCCTACGGGCTGGGCTGGAGCCTGTCCGACTATCGCGGCCGACTCGTGGTGGCCCACGGTGGCGGGCTCAACGGCATGGTGTCGTCCGTGGCCATATTGCCGGAGGAAAATCTCGGCGTCGTCGTGCTCACCAACTTCGACCTGCACGGTCTGAGGCAAAGCGTCGTCAATCACGTCATCGACGCCTACCTCGGCGCCGAACCCCACGACTGGGACGAGATCTACTTCGAAAGGGTGCAGCGATTGCTCGACGCGCGTGCCGGTGCCAAGGCGGCGCTCGAAGAAACCCGGATCGAAGAAACCCGTCCCTCCCTCGCGGCCGACGACTATGTCGGCCGGTACACCAATGCGGTCTACGGCGACGCGGAAATCACGCTCGAGGACGGTGCGCTCACCCTCGACCCCAACGCCCACCCTGCGATCAGCGGGCGCCTCGAGCATTGGCAGCTCGACACCTATCTCTGCACCTGGACGGATGCCGTTTGGGACCAGAGTCTCGTCCACTTCGACCTCGACGACGCCGGGCAGGTCTCCCAGTTCAGGTTCACTGTGCGCCCGGACTGGATCGACACGCTGGAGTACATCTTCGTCAGGCAGGAACGGTAATTGCCCGGCATCGCCTCAAGGCTACGCCGTGGCAGGTTTTTTCGAAACCCTGTTTCGGAAAAACCTGGTGGACGCGAACGCGAAGAATTCGAAACGCTGCAGCAGTATCCCTGGAGGTGCCGATAATTGAGATCAAACCGCCTTCGGTCTATCAACGGATCGCGCCGAAAGCTCGCTGTCTTCAAGAACTCGGCATGAGTCAGTCGGAGATAGGGCTCCGGCTCGGCGTTGATCGTCGGACTGCCAGAAAGGCGCTTCGTTTGCTGAGCGGGGTAAGTAGTCGGTGACGGCGCCCGAGAGTGGGCGCACTGGTTTTATCTCACGAGGTCTTCTTCGATGTGAGGGCCGTTACGGCCCGCAATCCCGAGATTCGGTTATGATCGATGAATCTTGGGGGGTGAGCCATGAGCAAGCTGTCGGGCGCCGGCTTGGCCCGGCTGAGATTCTCCACTTTCCTCGGCTTTTTCTTCGCGGTGTGTGGAGGCCCTCCCACGGAAGCGGGCCAGCTCGCTGTCGTGGCGCTCGGCCTGGACCGACCCACGGTCGGGCAAGCGCTCGAAATCGAGTCGAAAATCGTCGTCGGACGCGGCACCCTGGTTGCCGGCCAGGGTGCCGTCATCCGGGAGCTGTTGGCGGCTGGGGAACGCTGCGGCGTGCTTCTTGACGGCCCGGGGACATTCAACTACGCCGTTGAAAACAGGTTCAGCATCCCTGTCGCGAGTCGCAACATCGACCGCGCCTCCAAGCTCAAGGCCAATCTCGTCAACGGTGTCCTGATGACCGAAACCCGGCTCGACGGAGCCGTGATCTGGAGTTGGGATTTCGCCGGGCTGGAAGCGAAAGGTAATGCCGGCCCAGCCGAGGGCTCACATCTACCAGAATGGGCCGAGAAGATTCTCGACCGCCCCTTTTTCAAGCGTCCCTCCCACAAACTCGTCGCCTCGAGGCGTTTGCAGGGTGCGATCGGCGGCTCTTATGCGCTCCTGCATGGTTCTGGGGAGGACCTTCTTCTGAACGTCGACCCGATCGTGGACCGCCTCGAGGTGCTGTATCGCGTCGACCGGATCCGCGATACGCAGTCGGTCAATCACAACCGTCATTACCTGGAGGAGCTGGCGGCCCAGCCTGTCGGCCGTCACTGGTGGGATCGGTTTCCGGCGCCGCTGGTCGCGGTCCACGAGGCCATTTCGGTCGACAACGACCACGCGGATCATGTGACCGTGAAAACGACCAGCACTCTGCAGGCAACCCGTGACGGCGTTGGGATGTGGCGGGCCGGGTTGATCGACGGGCGCATCAAGAACGGGAAAGTCGTCCCCAACATTGTCATCTCCGTCAGGGTCAACGGCAAGGAAATCGACTTTCTCCACCAGGATTCGGAGCTGCTGGTGCCGTTGGACCCGCCTGTGCAGTCCGGCTCCAGGGTCACGGTCGAGGTGGTGAACGAGGGTCAGTTGGCGCTGCACCCACTCAACGACAGCTACTGGTCGCTGGGCACCTGGCCCTGGTATCCGCAACCTGAATGGAACGGCGAGTTCGCCACCATCGAGATCGAACTCCGGGTTCCCGAGCCCTATCAACCCTTCGCCAGCGGGAACAGGGTGTCCGAGGAGACCCGAGACGGTTATACGACCCTCACGACGAAGCTCGACAAGCCGGTTCAGTACCCCGTCGTCGCCGCCGGCAGGTACCACGTCTATTCCGGCGAGCAGGAGGGCGTCACCTGCCGTGTCGCGTCGTACGTGTTCGGCAAGGAAAAGCCCTGCAACCGCCTGATCTCGAACTTCTTTGCCGCTTCGCAGTTCTACGGCGCACTATTCGGCGTCGAGTTCCCGTACGATGAGCTCGACGTGATCGAGATCAACGACTGGGGATTCGGCCAGGCTCCTCCGGGCATCATATTCATCACTCAGGAGGCCTACCAACCGACCGCCGACATGATGTCGCGCCTCTACTCCGGTGGCGTGAACGAGCGATACGTGCACGAAATCGCGCACACCTGGTGGGGTCAGATCGTCAAAAAGGACTCCTCCGAGGAGCAGTGGCTATCGGAGAGCTTCGCGGAGTACTCGGCCGCGCTCTGCATCGAGGCAATGCATGGCGGTGGCCGCAAAGGGGCCAAGGAGTTCGATCGCATCCTCAAGGGTTGGAAAGCCTACGCCCGCGGCGGCGGCAAGAACGGGAGCATTTACCTCGCCAACCGATTTGCCGAGCATGACGAGAAAGATCATGAGGACAGGATTCACTTGCTCTACGCCAAGGGCCCGCTGGTGATCCACGCCTTGCGGCAGGAGCTGCGCCGTCACTATGGGAGCGAGAAGGATGGCGACCGCTATTTCGTCGTGCTCCTGAGCTCGTTTGTCAAGAACCACAACTTCCGCTGGGCGACGACGAAGAACCTGATCGGCATCCTGAATCAGATGACCGGTAAGGACTGGCAACCGTGGTTCGAGCGCTATGTCTTTGGCACCGAGATGCCCGAGATCTCGTGACAGGTGGAGATGCCGATGCCTCGATCGAAAGCCTTTCTCGGATTATGAGCCGCAGGATAGCTGCCGGCGGGCGCGGAGAATCCCAGGGAGCGACACCGTGAAGAAACCGTTTTGAAAAGGGCACAAGGTCGGCGCCGGCAAGCCTCTCACCACTTTGTTAACTTCGTTTCTCCCGACAAGCATCCCCTCCACCGACGTGGCAAACAGACCTCCAACGAAAGGTCACCACAACATTGTTATCTCTGTTTCTCCTGGCATCGTAGCGAAGATCTGAGAATCCTCGCTAGACTTGAGATGCGATGACCGGACCGACCAACACGCTGCGACCTGCGCGCCTCTCGGGGCCGGCCGCATTCGTCCATTTCGGAGCTCTCGCCCTCGCCGTCGGTTACACGGTAATGGTGGCGATCCACCGACCACCGTTGGCAGCTATGGTTGGAGGAGAGCTTCTCCCTCCCGCGATGCGGTCCGTCCTCCTCCGAAGTATGGCGTTTTGGTCGTTGTCAGTAGCCGTTCTTTTGGTTGCCTGTCTCTGTTGGTCGTGGCTGCGAGGGCGCTGGCCATCTACCGTCGGGGAGCTGGTCGCCGGGTTGTGGCCGCTGACCCTGCTCCCGTTGGCCTGGTACGTCTTTGACATCCAGGCGTGGGCGGCCTCGCCGGTCTTGCTCTACGCCATCAGCACGGCCGCATGCGCCTACTGCGTTATCCGAACCGATCTACCGACGGGCCGGCGCGCGTGGTCGATCTGGCCGACATTGAAGCGCTATTCCCCCTGGGTCGTACTCGGTGCGGCCATCGTTGCGTATGTGGCCTACGTTTCGTTCCACACCATCCTCAACCACCGATCTCTCGGGACAGCCGCCTACGACCTCGGCATTCAAGAAAACATCCTCTGGAACACGGTGCACGGCGACTTCTTCATGTCGACACTCATGGACAGCCATTACCTCGGCGTCCACACGTCGTTGGTTTTGCTTCTGGTAGCGGCGATTTACGCGGTGGCGCCTGCTACCGAAACTCTGCTCGTGCTCCAGGCGCTGGTCCTCGGGCTGGCAGCTCTGCCCCTGTACCTGCTCGCCCGAAAGATGCTCGAACGTGACTGGCAGGCGCTCCTGATCGGGATGCTTTGGTTGACCCATCCGGCCGTCGGGGGGGCGAACTTCTACGATTTTCACCCCGTGGCATTCGCGCCGCTCTTCCTCTTCTCCGCGGTCTATTTCTGGTGGTGTCAACGATGGCGGCCATTCTGGGCCTTTATCGTGCTCCTCCTGTCGGTCAAAGAGGAGCTGTCCATCATCGTCGTCCTCCTGGGGCTCATCACTCTGATGGGGGGCAACCGGCGCCAAGGATTCCAGCTCATGGCGGTGGGCTCGGTGGCTTTCCTCCTGCTGCAGCACGTGGTGATCCCGCATTTTGCCGGCGGCGATCATTCCTATGCCTGGTACTACTCTGACATGATCCCCTCAGACGAAGGCCCCCACGGGCTCATCACCACGGCTCTCATCAACCCGGTGTTTACGCTCGATTTCATGCTGACCGAAGCCAAGACCCTCTTCGTCTTTCAGCTGTTTGCGCCCCTAGCCTTTCTTTCCTTCTTCACATTTCGAGGCGCCGTACTCGTCAGCTACAGCCTGGCGGCGACACTCCTCGCCAGCCGGCCGTATCTTCATCAAATCGGTTTCCAGTATTCACTCACACTGCTTGCCCTCGCCTTCATCGGCGCTCTTTTAGCCCTTCACGGGAAGCCTGCGGCTTGGCGAAGACGGGCGCTTGCCGCTGCTGCCCTGCTCGCCGTCATCACCTGTTTTCACTACGGTATGATCTGGCCCCGCCACCATTTCACCGGTGGGTTTCATGTCATCGACTTTGACTATTCGGAGCATGACCAGAAGCGGTACCGTGGACTTCGTGAGGTTGTCGATCTGATTCCCGTCGAAGCGGCAGTCCTTGCGAGCGAGACGCTGGTGCCTCACGTCGCCGGTCGTCACACTATTGCGACCGCCCGCTATGCGCGGAAGGGCAAGGCCCGCCGGTATGATTACATCCTCGTTCACAACAACAACGACTCGATTCAACCCCTGAGCAGGGTGTCCTACCTCGATGGTCTCCGACGCTACGAAATTGTCCACCGCAATGAGTTCTTTGTCCTCTACGGGCTACGAGAGGATGATTCAGTGTATGTGCCGGATCCCTCTCTAGGAAATGGGTAGCCTGAATCCGGAAAGATGCCAGTATGCGGCCGCAAGCCCGTATCACCGGCCACTATTCAGGAACTTCACTCTGCGTCACGGATTCTATTTCTGTTGCCGGACGAACTCTGCGATTACCTGACCGGCCAGACGATTTCCTTCGACGTTCCAGTGACCGTCTATGGGCCAGTGCAGAGGTGTGCGGGAACTTTTTGATTCTTCTCTGAAACGAGGTTCCAGTAGCAGCAGGGGAATCCCGAGTTGGCGGCAGATCCGACCCAGACGCCGGTCGGGACGGTCAAGGTCCCATTCGTAGGCTGTCATCGCGGGATAGGCGCGCGTCAACCACGTGATGCCCTTCTCCCGGCCCCTGACGCCGTGGGGAGTCGAGGCGGAAACCACATAGTGGTCGGCATTGCGAGCTCTTGCGAACGCGTGGGTTTGCTCCAGGATCTCGCTGGTCTGGCGCCAGGCTCTCTCCCAGGCTTCATCGTATTCCGTGCGGTACACCAGATAGTCGAACGGGATTGCCGCGATGCTGTCTGGTGAGGCCAGTTCGCGAGACCGTGCGCTGAGGAGGGCCAGCTTATAGGAAAGAAAACGGTTGAGCTCCGATTGCTTCACGAACAGCCAAGGTGCCTCGTCCAGCTCGAGACGCGCCCACCCGAGGCGCCGAGTGAACAGGCGCCGGTCGTGAGCCCAATGGAGCTTTGTCAGCTCCGCCGAGTTATCTCGAACGTCGTTGAGGCTCAGGAACAACGAATAAGTACCAGGTCCGGGGATCTTGGGAAGTCATCTCCTCCCAGTCTCCAGGCGCCTCAAGGCTCCGAGCTTCGTTGCATGCTGATCCTCACTTCTCGCTCGATGAAGTGAACGTACCACTCAACCTCCGATCGAGTTCCTCAACCTCCTCGCTGAAGTCTGGATCCGTCTGGCGGCGAGATCCGCCCTTGCTCGCCCACTCGCTGACAACGTCAGGGTGTTTGTTCAGTACGCGCGCCAGCTCCTTTGCCCGCTGCCCCCATCGCTCGATACCGAGAGTCGCGAGCAACCTTCGCGACGCGGCGGTCGATGAATCCCGCCCCCTTCCGGCCAGCCTGTCGACATCGACCTCCATGAGAAAACAGACCTGACGAACGAAGTCCTCGGCTTCGAGATTCGGCCTCTCCAAACCCGTACTTCTCCCGAGGACGTCCAGATACTCGGAATCTGTTGGCTCAGATCCCCGGACCTGGTACCTATAAGGATGTAGACGTAGTGGAATGTTGCCATCCTATGTACTCCGTAGATGGCGTGGACGGTGGGTGCCCGGCTTCGCTTTCAGCTACGCCGTGGCATTTTCCTTTCGCAGCTTGCTGCGAAAGAAAAATGGTGGAGCCGATGGGGATCGAACCCACGACCTCAGCATTGCGAACGCTGCGCTCTCCCAACTGAGCTACGGCCCCAGCGCGGCGGATAGTACCTTGAACGGCAATGGGTTGCAAGAGTCTCGGCGGCGGTATCCTGAACAAGGCGATCGTTTCTTGAGCCCCGGGACGCCGAATACTCGCCGTTTCGCTGAATGTCGGTATACCGCTGCTCAACCGCAATTCGTGAGCCCTGCTCACGAATTGCTAGTCGATCTTGAACGCCACCTCGATCGTGGCCTGCCATTCGATCTCGCCGTCGGCTCCGAGACCGCCCCGAAGCTCCTTGACCTCGAACCAGGCCAGACCTCTCAGGCTGACGGATGCCTTCTCGACCGCGTTTTCGATGGCTTTTTCGTAGCTGTCGGATGAGCAGCCGGTGACCGAGATTTTCTTGAACACTTTTTCTGCCATGTTGGCCTCCTTCTTCGAAAGATCCAACCAAGAAGGGGTCCCGCCTGTTCCCGGCCGCAGCTCGTTTATTCGAGACGTTGATGAAGTTCGGGTTGAGGGAGGACGGGCCTCGCGGGTTACTCTTCCTTTGGTGTGGCCTCGGACTCCTGACCCAACCCCGACCAGAGATTCCAGGCGGATTCCAACGGTTCCCCGCCGAACCATACGGCGCGGGTGAAGCTCTCGACCCACGGATCGAACCCTGGGATGATTCGCAGATTGTCTTCCATCGCGAGGGTTGCGGGGTCGCAGGTCAGACGGTCGAGGGCGCTGGCGGCGCGCCGCAACCGCCAACCCCAGGAGGACTCCTCGTGGCACTGGTCGAGACGGCGTGCCCAGAGGCGAAGAACCGCGGCTGTACGGACGGCGTTGGGCTCCCGGCCCCGGGGGACCATGCATGGGATGAAGGGATCCATGCCGACGCTGTGAAGGGTGACGCCGGCGGTCCGCTCGAGAGCGTGCAGGCCACGGCTCACATCGGCGTGAAAGAGGGCATTTTCGAGCTCGTCCTCGACCCCGGTGCCCTCGCAGCCGTCGAGGATGCGGTGACGGTCCTTTGGAGTCAGAAGAAGGGGGGCGGTGATGGCGAATCCGGCTCCGGCCGCCTTGAGCTGCTCGATGCGGCGCTCGACCTCGGCGGCGGCACCCGGAAAGGGGAAGAGCCCGAGCACCGCTCCCCATGTATTCCCGTTCCAGACCTCGGGGAGATGAAGCCCGTCGCTCAGAGGGTAGGGCAGGATCGGCAGCAGCATGGTGACCCGAGGGTTGCTGTCGAAGGCGTCGAGGCCGAGGTCGGATGGGGTGATCTCGAGGTCATCGAGCACCACCAGGGTGTATCCGCCCCGTTCGAGGAGTCGGTGGAATATTTCTCGCCGCTCGGCAGCGACGCTCGCGAAGACGATGGCCCGAACCGGCTCCCGCGGCACCGAACCTCCGGCCGGGAGGGTTCTCACCGGTGCATCTTCCCACACCACCCCGAGCTTGATCGGGTCGAGTGTGACCTTTTTGCGGGGCACATAGCCGGGCCGGAGCACGTGGGTCACTCCGATGAGATCGGGGTACGCCGGCTCGATTCTACGCATCGCCGGCTCCCCCGAAGATCGTTTCGAGAGCCGATGGACCCGGGGCATCGAGGCGTTGAGCGACGTACTTCGCCAGGACGTCGGTCTCGATGTGGAGATGGGCCCCGGCCGTCATGCTGCCGAGGGTCGTCGCCTCGAGAGTGGCTGGTATCAGAGCAATCTCGAACCAGTCGGGCCCGCGAGCGGCGACGGTCAAGGAAACTCCTGCGACTGCCACGCTGCCCTTCGACGCCACCTCGCTCACCAGCTCGGCGGGTAACGACAGACGCCAGCGCTGAAAGCCGCTTTCAGGCCGGATGCTGATGATTCGGATCGTCCCATCGACATGACCCTGGACGATGTGACCCCCCATTCGATCGCCGAGCCTGAGCGCGCGTTCGAGGTTGACCCTATCGCCGGTTCTGAGGCCTGAGAGCAGGGTTCGGTCAAGAGTTTCGGGTGATAGATCGGCCGAGAATCCGGCTGGAGAGGGATCGACGGCTGTGAGACAGGCGCCGTTGACGGCGATGCTGTCCCCCGACTTGGGGAGATCGTTGTCCGGCCACCCTACCTCCACCCGGAGCCGGGCGCCCGAACCCCTGCGGTCGAGCCGGCCGACGGTGCCGACCGACTCAATCAGACCCGTGAACATCCGTGTCCTCCGGCCGGACGGCCCGAATTTCCAGGTCGTCGCCGTGGCGATCGATCGCTTCGAAACGCAGCCGTTGCGCGGCATCGAGGGTGGCGATTCCGCGACCGGCCACCGCCGGCAGCGCGTCGCCGCCGATGACGAACGGGGCGATGAACAGAGCCATCTCGTCCACCAGCTCGGCGTCGTTGAACGTGCCGTGGACCGTCGGCCCGCCCTCGACCAGCAGCGCCGCAACCTCTCGGCGGGCAAGGTGGTCGAGGACGGCTTCGATGTCCACCCTTCCGTCGTCGCCGGCTCTCAGCTCGACGAGCTCCACCCCCGCTTCGCGCAACCGCCGGCGATCTTCGGAGCTTGCCTCGACCGTGTGAGCGATCATCGTCGTCTCGGGTTCTTTCTGCACGATGACCGCGCTCGACGGGGTTCGCAGCTTCGAATCGAGCACGACGCGTCGCCACCCCGACACAGGATTGAGACCCAAGCGACGCGTCAACCGGGGATTGTCGGCGAGGATTGTCTCCACCCCGACCAGGATGGCGTCGTGCTCCTCACGAAGCTCGAGGCCTCGCTTGCGGGCGGATTCGCCGGTGATCCACTTGGAGTCACCCTCGCGGGTGGCCACCCTTCCGTCGAGCGAGACCGCGGCCTTGAGGGTGACCCACGGCCGGTGGTAGGTGTGCCAGTGCAGCCACCGCCGGTTGAGAATCCTCGATCGTTCGGCGCCCGGTCCCTCGTGGATTTCGACCCCCTCTGTACGGAGGGAGTCGCACCCGCCCCTTGCGGTCGGAGTCGGATCGGCGAGGGCGTAAACAACCCGAAAGACGCCGGCGGCCAGGATGGCGTCGACACACGGCGGAGTTTTGCCGTGGTGGGCGCACGGTTCGAGCGTCACGTAGAGCGTTCCACCTCGAGCTCGGGCCCCGGCATCTGCAAGGGCGACAACCTCGGCGTGAGGACCGCCGAAGGCCGCGTGGTACCCCTCCCCAACGAGATTGTCCTCGGCGTCGAGGACAACCGCACCGACCATCGGGTTGGGTGACGCCCCACAGCGGCCGAGCGCGGCCAGCTCGAGTGCGCGCGCCATCCACCGTCGGTCGAGCTCGGTGGCGCCACGCGGCCTGGACTCGTGGTTCGGGTCGACGCGGCCGGGGCTCGAACGAACCCCAGGCCTCGAATGCGGTACCCCCGGTTCCGACCGCCTC
This sequence comes from uncultured Thermoanaerobaculia bacterium, assembly GCA_965364305.1. GTDB lineage: Bacteria > Acidobacteriota > Thermoanaerobaculia > Thermoanaerobaculales > Sulfomarinibacteraceae > Sulfomarinibacter. The sequence goes on along the minus strand of CBDTWX010000125.1, from coordinate 1,693 downwards.
ATCCAACCGTTCCTGGCATGTGCATTGCCTATGCAGTTTTCACGGAAGATTCATCCGTCTCGATCTCGAGCAACGAATCCACAAAATCGGCCGCCTCGAAGGGTAGTAGATCGTCGACGTCCTCACCGACACCCACCCATCGTACCGGGAGCTTGAGGGAATCGGCAATGGCGAGGATCACACCTCCCTTGGCGGTGCCGTCGAGCTTGGTCAGAACCACGCCGGTGACACCGGCCACGGCCCCGAACTTCTTCGCCTGCTCGATGCCGTTGGATCCGGTGGTGGCGTCGAGCACCAGCAACACTTCGTGGGGCGCCCCCGGCACCTCTCGCGCCGCCACCTTCTTCACCTTCTCGAGCTCATTCATCAGATTTGTGCGGGTGTGAAGCCGCCCGGCAGTGTCCACCAACACCTCGTGGATATCTCGCGAGCGGGCCGCCGAAATGGCATCAAAGACCACCGCCGCCGGATCGGCCCCCTCCTGCTGGTGGACGACCGGTGCCCCAACCCGTTCGGCCCACACCTTGAGTTGGTCGACCGCGGCTGCGCGGAAGGTGTCGGCCGCGGCAAGGATGACGCTCGATCCCTCCTCTTGCCGTCTTTTGGCGAGCTTGGCTGCGGTCGTGGTTTTGCCGGTTCCGTTGACTCCCACCAACAGCACGACCCGCGGCCGGTGGAGCCCGTGGTCCTCGCCGGTTGCCTGCTCGGCGTCGTGCAGCAGCGAGAGCAGCTGCACCCGCACCGCCGGCCGGAGTTCTTCGGCAGTCGTGATCCTGCCTGCACGCACCTCGGCGCGCAGCTCGTCCACGATGCGCAACGAGAGCTCGACGCCGGCGTCGGAGGAGATGAGAGCGTCCTCGAGACGGTCGAGATGCGAGGTGTCCACCGGACCCGTTCGTCGGAGGGCGTCTCCAGCCTTCTCGATGAATTCGGTATGGGTCATGAAGAGACCGCGTTTGAGCTTTCCTAGGAAGGATCGAGCCATCACACCCCCAGCCTCGGGATCGGGACGCGGTCCACGCACGCCTGAGCTGCGGCTTTTCAGACGATCTCTTTGGCGATCACCCGCGCCGCGCGGCGCAGGCGGTACAGGGCCTGTGCCTGGGAGCCGCTCCGATCCACGACGAGCACCACATAGTAGCCGTCAGGCAGGGCCTGAGTCAACGTGGTCAAGTCGCTGCCTTCGAGGATGAAACTCTCGATGGGACCTGCGTGCGCGCCGGTAGTTATCTCCTCGAGCCGACGCATGAAGATGCTGTGATAGGCACCCTCGACCTTGAGGTCAAAGGGATCGCCGTGGCGGGCGCGTCTGCTTCGGCCGACACCGCCGAGCGAGTGTACCAGCAGCGCTATCGAAATGGGTCATCGCAGAGCGCCGGATCTTTTGGGATCAAGGAGCTTCCTGCGGGGGGTCGGATGTGCAAAGCTGGTGGAGATGAGTTTTCTTGGACAGCTGACGGAAGCGATCCAACGCAGCCTCCAAATGGATGCGGGGACTCAGGAGAAGCTGCTCGTCTCCTTCGCCATTCTCCTCGTGCTGTGGCTGACTCGACTCCTGGTGCTGGTCGTAGTCCACCGCCGAAGCGACGACGTCCGCGTCCGCTATCGGTGGAAGAAGACCTCACAGTACGTCGCCGTGACCGTTGCCGTCGCGCGGGTCGGACTGCCAGCTGTCGTGGCTCGGTTTCTTGCA
>CBDTWX010000124.1:0-12570 GCA_965364305.1 uncultured Thermoanaerobaculia bacterium | reverse complement strand
CGCTTCCGTATCCGACCGCGGCGGCTGATCTGCAATGTGCGCTGCCCGTGCGGCGCAAATCGCGGCGATGACCGCGTCGAGCGCGTCGCCGCCATGATTGTCTAGCAGGGTATTTCGGATCGGGGCCGGCGGCACCGTAGTTCGGGACCTCCTCGTTTTCGGAGCGGATGCCGAGGTTGAGGGTCAGGTTGGGAACGACGGTCCAGGAATCCTGGATGAAAAGCGCCTGGTTGGTCGTTTTGACATCACCGGCCGCCTGGATGTTGAGCAGGCGGAAGTAGCCGTACTCCCCGGTTACGCTCTCGCTGGTGGTGGTCGTGTAGGAGCGATCCCAGTAATACAGGATCCGGTCGGCGTTGTAACCTGAGAGGACGCTGTTGGTGATCTCCTCTCTCTGGTAGCCGAACTTGAGGGTGTGGTCGCCGGCTCCTGAGAAGAACCAGGTGGCGTCCAATCCGCCCGCCGTCCGCTCGTAGACATTTTCAATATTGACCCCGGTTTGCAGGTTGTCGCTGAAATAACCCGGGCTCTGCTGCCATTGCGTCGGGATCTCCGGGTGACGGTCGACGAAGCCCGCAGTACTGAAGGTCGAGTAGTTGTGGATGATGTCGAAGTACGGGATCCCGGTGTCCTCGACATTGGTGTGGTAGAAACCGCCCCGGGCGCTCACCACGAAACTGTCGCTCGCGATCCAGTCGAGGTTGAGGTAATAGGTCTCCCGTTCGCCCTCGTCGCCGAGCGGTGCCCAGTTGTCCTGGTCCGGCAGGTCCGCCCGTCCATCAGGGTTGGGAAGAAGGCCCTCCCTCGTGTAGGGCGAGAAGTTGAGCCCGGCCTTCAGGAGTAGCGAGCTGGCGAGGTTAACGGTGGTGTTGAAGGTGGTGTAGTCGACCGTGAAGTCCTGCGTGTAGACGTCCGCGGGGTAGCTCACCCAGTCCACGGTGCGGTCGGTCGTGCGAAGGCCCGGTTGGTACGAGGCGAAGAACCACCAGCGGTCGCGCAGGATTGGCCCGCCGATGGAGAAGCCTGGATCCAACCGAGTCTCGTCGTCCTTTTCGTAGGTTTCCTGAATGGCGAGCGTCGGATCATTGAGGTCACGCTCGAGCTCCGGCCGCTGGGCGCCGTTCCAGCTGTTGTTCTCGTAGTCGGCGAAGATCGAGCCGTGCCACTGGTTGCTGCCCGACTTGGTGACGGCGTTGATCACGCCGCCCATCGCGCCGCCGTACTCGGCCATGTAGCCCGCCGACTTGATCTGCACCTCTTCCATGAACTCCGCCCGCATCGGGACCGAAGAGAGCCCGTCCTGCGGGTCCGTGGTGTCGAGCCCGTCGATGATGAATCTGTTCTCGAGACCGGAGGCGCCATCGATCATGATGCCGCCGCCCTGATCCTCGGTCCTGGTGCCGGCAGCGTAGCTGGCGACATCTGTGAAGTCGCGGCCTCTTGGCAGGTAGTTGATCTCCCATTCGCGGACGCTGGTCGTCGTGGCGCTCTCCGTGAAGTCGATCGCCACGGTGTCGGAGTAGACCGTGATCTCCTCCGAGAAGGTCTTCTGCAACGTGAAGTTGACCGACATTGCCTCACCGAGGGTCACGCGGACATCGGTTTCGGCATCGATGAATCCGACATACTTCGCGACGACCTTGTAGTCGCCGGCCACCAGCCTCGGGAACCGGTAATTGCCCTGATCGTCGGATGTGGTGGAGAGAGTCCCCATCGGGCCGCTGGCCTCGATGATGGCGCCCGCGATCGGCGTTCCCACATCGTCTGCGACCGAACCCGTCAGTGAGCTCACAGTCTCCTGGGTCATTGCCGGCGAAGCGGCGAGCAAGAGCACAGCCACCAGCACGATCAGAGTGTGTCTATCAAACGATTTCCCCATATCAGCCTCCTCTGGTTCCAAAATCGAAAAAATGAATTCGTTCTGCTTGCTCGTTCCGACCGCGTTTCAATAACCCCTTACGCGGTGAGCCTCGGACGTGATTCGGACGCTTCGCCTTCCTCTATATTCCCCCTTTCGATCGTCAACGTTAGGAGCGTGTTGTTGCCATTATTCGTCATGCACCGTTTCGGTTCACGATTTTACACGAGACTGCGAATTTCAAACCCAGACAGCTCAGAACTGCCTCGAAAAGTACCCCCGCACATTTCCTCGAGCCGGCCGACCGCGATTCCATTTCGTATGAGGACTTCACAATCCATGTTTGAGCAATTTTCATACCATGTGCTGTCCATTTTTGTGAGACTATCGAAATATTCTATTTTTCAGATAAATACGGCAGATTGTCGACGGCCTATCCTGAAGGAAGTTCTTGATTCACCGAAAATGCATCCGAATAATCGGACAGATCATCCAAGAATCCGAATGACTCTCAGGGTACGCTCAGTAGTGCCCGCGCGTACGACGTCTGGTGGTTGACCCGATCGACCAGACCGACCGCTACCGTGTGCCGCTGCTCTCTGAAAACCATCTGAACCGTAATCGCGTACCGCCGCACCTGATTGGGATCGAACTGCGCCGAGGGAACGCGGACCTCGTATTCCCTCCGCCGAGTCGGCGATTTTCTGCCCAACGCGTCGCGCACGCAGAAGAACAGCTCGATCGTCCCGACCAGGTCGCCGGACTCGACCTCGAGGGCGAGACTATTGATGGGTATCGAGAGGCGAATGGGAACCTCCCACCGTTTGCCGGTGATGGGCGCTGGTTCGCCAAAAGTCAACTGAAGATCCAACGGATTGTGCTTGATATCCCTGACCAGCGCTTGCAGTACCCGTTCCCGTACCCGTGTCTCCAGCGATTTGTCGATAATCCATTTCCGGTATCGGACTTCATATTCGGGATGGCGCGGCAGATCCACATCGATGCGATGCGTCGCGTCCTTGCCGTTCGAGGTGATGCTGAACCCGATCGAGTAGTAACTCAAGAAATCGTCCCGAATCAGTCGTAGCCCGTCGGTCACGTCGTTGGTGTTGAACACCGCCACACCGCCGGTGGCGTCCGCCATGAATCTCAACGGCTCCTGAATATTGCTCATGTCGACCCACGATGCGGCGGACTCAGGCGTGTACCGGCCATCGGCCCCGAAGCCCTCGAGGGGCCTGAGCCCGCTGGCGTCGATGGTGTAAAGGCTTATGCCTTGGCGATTGGCAGCGTCTGCCAAACCGTGGAACTCCTGCGAATAGTCCCTTTGGCCAATTCGAGTGTAGATCGTGTTGTCATGGAATATCGCTGCGTACTCGTGCAGGAGACCAAGCCCGGGGGTCATCGGAAGACCACTTGACACGTAAATGATCGATCGGCGCCCCTCAATACCAGAAATCAGCTGGACCACTTGGTGCATGCTCGCCAAGGTGTCCTTGAGGGCACCATGTTGCTCCTCGGTGTAGGCCAAAATTTGCTGCTGAACCTGGGTCTTGAATATTCGCACTTCTATCGTGTTGAGGTAGGCTGGATCGAAAGTACGCGGATCCGTTGCCCACTCCTCCATATCGGCGAAAATTCTCCGTCGTTCCCGGTCCCTGATGAGCCGAGCCCCGCTTTCCTTCGCCACATGCTCCAATGCCCTGACGACCATGTCAGGATCATCGGTGAAAGTCTGCCGAATTTGGGGCGAACGCCGGGAGCTCACCACCATCACGTAGACCGGGGCGGCGAGGATCTCCTCGACAAAGGTCTTGACCCGGACCATCACTCGGTTGCGATCCAGGGGATTGAGGTTCTCGTTGTCAAAATGGAGGACCACGTAGGCCGGCTGGATGGCGGGCGGATGCTGGGCCTGCCCCTGCGCGAACCCGTCGCCGGTTTCAGATGCCTGAATTGGCGCTGAAAAGATCTCGGGAGTGAGGACGGCAAAGTTGGAGATCGGCATCTCGACGCCGTCCTGGATGATCTTGAAGTCAGCCGCCGTGAGGCCTTCCACAGGTTGGCCGTTGCGGTCTCGAATGTAGACTTCGAGATTCGCGACCGTGACGTCGACCTCGCCTGCAAATTGTCGTTCGCCAACTGGTCGATTTTGCGGTCGATCCTTATCGTCTTCTTCCGCAGCCGCCACGAGGGCAACGGCCGCGATGGCAATGATCACGGTGATCTTGGTCGCTCTATCCAATCAGGGCAGCCCATCCATTCGGAAGAAATCCACACCGGCACCTGGGTACATCCCTCGCCGTTGCTACGTTTCTGGCATGGAACAGTTTCTCAATCACGACTACGAGTTCTCTGTATTCCAGTGTTCACAACCACGATCACTGGCCAGAATTCCGTAGCGACCACTATCCCAGCCTCCGAATTAGAGCACGAAATATATTGGCCACTCGGTCGCCCCATGGCAGACGCGCGAAGACATTCTTGACCACGCCGCTCGTGAAGTAGGTCTTCTGGGAGTAGTCGATGGCCACCTCGACCAATGCAGGGACTCCTCGGCGGGTCAGATCGAGGGCCGCGGGCAGCACCGAGTCGAGCTCCGAATCACGGATGATCCGAAAGTAGCGACAGCCGGTAGTGCGGGCGAAGCCCTCGAGATCGTAGTCGGGCAGCACGCTGGAGGTCTCGCGGTTGACCTGCATCTTCTGGAACTGGGCGATCTGTGAAAGCTTGCCGTCGCGCAGCACGCAGACCAGCGGCGCGTTCCGGTAGGCCGCGGCGGTGATCAGCTCGAGCCCGGTCATGAGGAATGCGCCGTCACCGGGAAGTGCGACGACGTCACGTCCTGGATGGGCAAAACAGGCGCCGATGGCTGCCGGCACGGAGTACCCCATGCACGAGAAGTCGGTCGGTGCCAGGAAGCGGGCCGGCGCTTCGAGCCGCAGGTGCTCGACCGCGAGAAAGGTGCCGTTTCCGCTGTCAGTCGCAAAAATCGCATCGTCGCGACAGTGTCTTTGAAGAGAGCTGAACAAAGCATGCGGGCTCACCCTATCTGTGCTCGTCTTTCGCTCCCACCTCGCCACGACCTCTGCATGCCCAACCGCAATATTGCGCGCCAAGGCCTCCCATGGCCGCGCGCCCTCAATCAAAGAAACAATCGATTCGACAAACAGCCGCGCATCGGAGCGTATCGCGAGCTTGGCCGCGAAATTGCGATTGAACACCTCGGGCTCGATGTCCACGTGGATCAGGTTTTCCGGCGGTTCGATCCCGAATCCAGCAGTGGTGACCTCGCCAAACCGGCAGCCGATGGCCAGCAGACAGTCGCAGCTCTCCATGATGCGTCGCACGAAGCCGGGGGCCTGTCTGCCGAACCCGTTCCACAACCACAGGGGGTGGCTTTCGGGGAAGACGCCCTTGCCACTGAAAGACGACGTGACGGGAGCTCCCAGCTGCTCGGCCAGCGGCACCAGCAGATCGGCGGCACCGGCCGCACCTTTGCCCAGGTAGAGAGCCGGGGCCTCGGCACCGGCGAGCATGGACGCCGCTCGCTCGACCAACTCCTTCTCGGGTTCGACGGTCAGCTCGGGCTCGGGTTCATAGGAGACGTCGCCGATCTCCTGCCGCAGCAGGAAGAACTGGGCCGGAATCTCCACCGCCACCGGACCCGGCGCACCGCGGCGGGCGACCTGGAAGGCGCGCCGGATCGTCGGGTAGAGGTCTTGAGCGCGCTCGACCCTCGTTGCCTCCTTGGTCACGGGACGCAACATCGCCAACTGATCGATGGCGTGGAGCTGATAGGCGGCGCCGGTGTCGCTCCGGATTCCGCTCGCCAGCACCACCATTGGGACATTGTCCATCCAGGCTTCGGCGATCCCCGAAAGGCTGTAGGTCACGCCGGCGCCGGGCACAACGTTGATGACTCCGATCTCGCCCGAAGACCGCGAGAAACCGTCGGCGAGAAAGGCGCCTGCGACCTCCGAGGTCACGAGAACGGTTTCGATCTCCCCGATTGCAGCCAGGGCGTCGTAGAGCTCGATATTGTGGGTGCCGGGTATTCCAAACGTGTAGCGAACGCCTTCGTCGACGAGGGCGCGGGCGATCTCCTTGGCAGCGCGGGTCTTCATGACAACAAGCTCCCAGCGTCCGCTCTGATGGCTTCGGCGACGCGATCGGCGAGCCCCATCACGGTGACATAGGGGTTGATCTCCGAGCATTGCGGGAAGAGACTCGAGTCGGCGACAAAGAGCCATGGCACGCCGTGCACCCTCCCCCACCCGTCGGTCACCGAGTCGGCGGCGTCTCGGCCCATCGCGCAGCCGCCCATCAGGTGGGCCGAGGTGACCGAGATCTTTCCGGGTTTGACGTTGGCTCGCGGGATCATCTCGTCGACCCGGTCGGCGTCGGCGGCATCGATGAAAAAGTCTTTGCCGGCCGGGGCGTGCACCCGTCTGGCACCTGCAGCGAAGAAGATGCGCGCGCTCGCCACCATCGAGGCGTGGAGGGTGTCGAGGACTCCATCCGTCAGTGTGTAGTCCACCAGCGGTTCGCCGTTCTTGTCGATCGTCACCCGGTTCTCCGGCAGAGCTGGATCGAGGGCGAGGACGAGAATCATCTGCAGCCGCGGGAAAGCTCGCATGAGCTCTGAGTGCTCGGCGCCGAAACCGATCAGGTTCTTTGCGGTGACAAAGGGAAAGTACATGCAGGTTTCGAGCAAAAAGCTGTCGCTTTCCCAGAACTCATCGCAGTAAAAGCTCTTCGGGTGGCCGTAGAAATTGGTGATCGGGCGATCGTGCTCACCGACCAGGATCAGCGCCGGGTGGAGGGTGATGTTGAGACCCAGGGAGGGAAGCCGATCGCCAAAACCGGAGCGCAACAGGAGGGCCGGAGAGTTGACGGCGCCGCCGGCGCAGACGACCACTACCTTGGCCTTGATACGGTACTGGCCGGGCTCCCAAGGAGATGGTTCGCCAAACCCGGGATCGGACACGATGGCTTCGCACTCACGATCGCCGATCGTGGTGACTCGGCAATTGGTGATCACCTCGACGCCGCCGGCCTCGGCGGCCGGAAGCTGGACTCGGTGGGTGCCCTGCTTGGCCTGGTTGGGGCAGCCAAGGTTGCAGAGGCTGGAGGATCGGCAGCCCTTGACGTTGATGGGAAACTGCTCGACGTGATAGCCGAGCTCGCGGCAGCCTTCGAGGAAGAGGCGGTTGTTGTCGTTCAGCTCCTCCTCGGACAAGAGGTGAACGTTGTTCTGCTCGATGTACTTCAAGCAACGCCGATGGAGATCGTCGTAGTCGAGACCCGGGACATCCCATCGCCTGACCACCTCTTCGGGCATGGTCAGCGACGTACCGGTATAGACCACGGTCGACCCGCCGTAGGCGCGGCCGTAGGCCAGGGTCACCGCCCGGTCTCTGGTGAAAGTACCCCCGGAGTCGAAATAGAGTCTGCCGGCCATCTCCACCTCGCGCCCCGTGTACTCGTTCTCGCGCAGCTTGGCGCCCCACTCGAGCACTGCGATCCGAACACCCTCGGCGCACAGGGGAGCAAGCTCGCTGGCAGCCGCACCACCACCCGCACCGGAACCGATGATGACGATGTCGTACTCCTGCTCACGCATGGAGGCCTGCCCGACCATCGAACTCCGGAGTGTAACCGACCCGCGCGTTGGTCTCCGGCTGCCCATAGTAGCCCATGAAAACCATCGCCTTGAGACCCCAGAAACCCTTGCGCGGCAAACCCACCGGGCAGTCCTCGAACCAGCGCAGCACCGCGTCCTGGCGCTCGGGACGCAGCTTTTCGAAAGGGGCTCCATAGCGGACCAGAGGCGCCCACCTGAGCAGGCCGAGAAAGACCGCAAACTGGCGCCTGACCGCAGGCTCCCTTTCCTGGAGCGCGTCGTCGATGATGCCGAAAAACCGGCCCGCCCCGGCCGTGTCGAGCTCAGTCGACTCAGGCACGATACGGGCTGCAAGGATCTGCAGGAACTGCGCCTTCTCCTGTGACAGCGATTTCATGGGGTCATTCTACATTCACCCGCCCGCCCACCCGATGCTCGATGCTGGATGCTAGATGCTGGATCCGCCCACCCACCCAGATCACAACGTTTCAACGTTACAACGTTCGAACGTTGCACCCACCCGCCCCCGCAGATTGTCATCCCGACCGCGAGAGCGTAGCGACCGAGTGGAGGGATCTATGGGGAAGCAGCTACGGCATCCAGCATCGGATGGTCCGGGGGGGGGTGGGCGATCTACTCGAACAACCGTCCGTTGGCCGATTTCGCCCGATCCCAGCGTTCGATGAGGTAGTACTTCTCGGCCTCGAAGATCCGCGTGATCTTGTCGAGGTACTCCTCGGCCTCGCGGGCAGGGTATTCCCGCGTCTTGTTGACGAACGAGAGAATCCTCGCGTTGTAGAACGGAATCAGAGCCTCCATGATCTGGTCACGGTCGGCTTCGTCCGCCGCCTTGTAGGCGACTGCGAAGTTGAAGATGACCCGCGCCCACAGGTCCGGTTTGAACCGGAACGCGGCTTCCTCGTCGATGGCCGCCAGATCCTCGATCTTGCGGTACTCGGCCGGCGGATTGATGTCGCGCCACAGGTCCCTGTGGGAATCCCAGCCCTTGGCGAAAAACTCGAAGAGCTTACCGGTGCTGACCTTCACCGGGGGCGCCGACTGGTCCATTCCCTGACCGAAACCGAAGATGCTGCTCGGCCGGCTCGGACCCACGTATTTCCAGAGGTACTCGAAATCGATCATCAGATCGAAGAGGGTCGACACCACCTGTTTGAACATCGGCGCGAGGTCTCCCGCCGGATCCTTGGGTCGGTGAATCTTGGGGGTACCGAGAAACGCCTGGCAGATGTTGAAGCGGCGTGCGACGGCGATCGTGGTCATCCAGATATCGATGCCGAAGCTGCCGGTCCTCTCGGTCCACAGCTTTTCTGCAAGGAACGCCCTCGCAGCGCGGCCGGAAAACCCGAAATCTCCTCCAATAGGCTGGCGGACGCGAAGACCGCCAAGGGTCCGAATCATCGGGTAGGCGATGTGGTTGGTGATCGTGCCGTCGTACTTGTGTCGCAGGTAGATCGGGCTGACGTAGTCGAATCGACCCATCAGTGGTTCGACGAGGTACTGAATCCACTGCGGAGTGATGCTCTGAAGGTCGGCGTCGACCATCGCGACCCCCTGGGCATTGAGCTCGACCGCCGCTTTGAACAGGTTGCGGAGATTGTTCCCCTTGCCCTTCACGCCCTCCGGGGTCGAGATGTAGATCTTGGGAGTCTTGGTCGGGGTGTCCATGAAGACGTCGCGGGTCCCGTCGGAAGAGTTGTTGTCGACGTTGATGATCACCGACCTCGCCTGCGGAAAGAACTCCTCGAGACCGCGGGCCGCGGTGTCGGTCGGCACCGAAATACAATCCGCTTCGTTGTACGACGGGATGCCGACGATGATGTCCGCCGATCTCACATTGCTCGGATTCTCGACGATTGCTTTCATGAACTCTCCCCCGGGCATTTCGAGCTACTCGAATCCGGACCGTTCGCGACTGAAGACACGGCGCACCTGCATTCTCCGAGCCAAAACGAACCGCCGCAGTCACCGATTGAGACACCGGTTGGGCTTCGTCGGACCGCCTCGTCTCGAAACACCTCACCCGGCTCGTTGTCTGAAAATTCGTTTGCCAATGCGAATAATTCCCATTCGCGACAATTTCCGCCGAGCATTGTATCGATCGTCAACCGGAAATGCCATAATCTTCCTACTCGTTATGCGCCAAGGGTGCTCTCGATCCGCGACAAACCGAGCACCCGGGAGTGAAACCGTTGGCTTTTGAATCGTCATCCGTCTCTGCGCAGTCTGCGGCGGCAGCTCGGCGCCGACAGAAGGGCGGCCTTCATGCGGGATAGTGCAACTCCGGAGAACCTCGCCTTGCTCGCAAGCTCCGAGTACGTCGAAGAGCTCTACCGCCAGTGGCAGCAGGATCCCTCGTCTATGAGCGACGACTGGAGGCTATTCTTCTCGGGCTTCGATCTCGCCTCCAAACCCGACGGCTCAGTTGCATCCGAACGCGCAGCCGACCAATCCAAGGTCGCGAGCCTGATCTTCGCCTATCGCAATGTGGGCCATCTGATTGCCGATCTCGATCCGCTCGGAGACAACCTCGACTCACACCCCCTGCTGCAGCTCGATGCCTACGGACTCAGCGAGGAACACCTCGATCAGATTTTCGATACCGGACACCTGGGCGGGCCGAGCAGAGCCACTCTCCGCGAGCTTCTGGAGTTGCTTCACGAGACCTATTGTCGAACCGTCGCGGTTGAGTACGTGCACATCCAGGACCGCGCGATCCGCCGCTGGCTCCAGCAGGAGATGGAACCCATCCGTAACCGGCCCGAGGTCAGCCGAGCCAAGAAGCATCGGATCCTCGGTCAGCTGATCGACGCCGAGCTCTTTGAAGGTTTCACACACGGCCGCTACCAGGGCCAGAAGCGATTCTCTCTCGAGGGCGCGGAGTCCCTGATTCCGGCTGTCCATCAGTTCATGGAGTCGGCGGCCGAGAGCGGCGCCGAAGAGGTGGTCATGGGGATGGCGCACCGCGGGCGACTCAATGTCCTCGCCAACATCCTCCGTAAGCCGTACTCGATGATCTTCCACGAGTTCGAAGACAATATTCGACCCGACCGTTTCGGCGGTGACGGCGACGTCAAATATCATCGCGGATACGCCTCGGATTATGAGACCTCGACCGGCAAGACCATCCACATCAGCCTGACTGCCAACCCGAGCCACCTCGAAGCCGTCGATCCGGTCGTCGAGGGGCGGACGCGCGCCAAACAGAGGCGGCATGACGACACCGAGCTGCGCGTCAAGGTCCTTCCGCTTCTGATCCACGGCGACGCTGCTTTCGCCGGTCAAGGATTGGTCGCCGAGACCTTCAACATGTCGCAGCTCAAAGGATACCGGACGGGCGGCACCGTCCACATCGTTGTCAACAACCAGATCGGTTTCACCACTCTCCCTGGCGAATCCCGCTCGACACGCTACCCGACCGACGTCGCAAAGATGGTGGAGGCGCCGATCCTCCACGTCAACGGCGACGACCCCGAGGCGGTTGTTCACGTCATGGACCTTGCCTTACGCTTTCGACAGAAGTTCGGACGCGACGTTGTCGTGGACCTCGTCTGCTACCGCAAGCACGGTCACAACGAAGGTGACGAGCCGGCATTCACCCAGCCTTTGATGTACCAGAAGATCCAGAATCGGCCGTCCACCCGCGCGATGTATCAGCTCAAGCTCGAAGGAGATCGCGAAATCACCCTCGAGGAGAGCAGCGCTCTGACCGACGCCTTTCAGGGACGGTTGGTGGAGGCCTTCAACAGTGCCAAGGAGAGCTGTCCCCTTCCCATTGAGGACCTTCACGCCTTCGCCGGGAATTGGAGCGACTTCGACCACCCGCACTGCTTCGACTGCACCGACACCGGCGTTCCGTATGACGAACTCTTGAAGGTGGTGAAGGCTTTGACGACGGTTCCCGACGGCTTCAGCATCAACCGCAAGGTTGGAAGGCGTCTGCCGCCCCAGTATCAGGCGGTCGAAGAGCGAGGCAATGTCGATTGGGGTCTGGCCGAGCTGCTGGCTTTCGGCAGTCTGCTCGCGGAGGGTTTTCCGGTGAGATTGAGCGGCCAGGATAGCGTTCGCGGCACTTTCTCTCATCGGCACGCCGCGTGGTTCGACACCCAAACCCAGGAAATTTACGTGCCGCTGCTTCACATCCAACCCGACCAGGCGAGGTTCTGCGTGTACAACAGCATGCTTTCTGAGGCGGCCGTCCTCGGTTTCGACTACGGCTACTCGCTGGTCGAGCCTCACATGCTCGTCATCTGGGAAGCCCAGTTCGGTGATTTCGCCAACGGCGCCCAGGTCATCATCGATCAGTTCATCACCGCGGCGTTTGACAAGTGGCAGCGCGGGAGCGGGCTGGTGATGCTGCTCCCCCACGGTTACGAGGGACAGGGCCCCGAGCACTCGAACGCGTACCTCGAGAGATACCTCATCGCCTGCGCAGAGGACAACATCCAGGTCTGCAACCTGACAACGCCGGCGCAGTACTTCCACGCTTTGCGGCGGCAGATCGAGGCGGAATTCCGGCGACCGCTCATCATCATGGCGCCGAAGAGTCTGCTGCGCCACAAGATGTCGGTTTCGCCGCTCGAGGACCTGGTCTCGGGACGATTCCAGGAAATCCTCGAGGACACCGACCCTCCCGATCGCGCGCGACGTCTCATCCTCTGCTCGGGCAAGGTTTTCTACGACCTCGAGGCAGGCCGCAAGGAGCGCGGTATCGATAACGTGGCAATTGTCCGGATCGAGCAGTTCTACCCGTTCAACATTGAGCTTCTCGAGCGGGTGGTCGCACCCTACCGCGATGCCGACGAGGTGGTGTGGGTCCAGGAGGAGACCCGGAACCGGGGCGGTTGGACCTACATGATGCCTCGGCTGATGGAGTTCTTCCCGGAGCATGAAATTCGCTACATCGGGAGAGGCCCTAGCGCGAGTCCGGCGACAGGCTCCCCGGGAGTTCACAAAGAAGAACAGGCGGCGCTTGTCAAAGAGGCTTTGGAGTGAGCGAGCTACACACAGGCAATCAAGGAGCAGGCCATCATCGCGGTTGAAGTCACCATCCCCGAAGTCGGAGAGT
>CBDTWX010000123.1:0-12663 GCA_965364305.1 uncultured Thermoanaerobaculia bacterium | reverse complement strand
TCAGGGTCTTCGAGGACAAGGTGCGCATGCTCGAAGGCGCCGAGGCGGCGACCAGCTTTTCTACAGGCATGGCGGCGATCAGCAACGCTTTGTTCACACTTGTGGGGGCGGGAGACCGCGTCGTTTCGATCAAGGACACGTACGGCGGTACCAGCAAGGTCTTTCTGGAGATGCTGCCGGAAGCCGGGGTGGAGATCGCGCTCTGTGAAACGGAAGACTATGACGAGATCGAACGGCAGGTCGCCCAAGGCTGCCGGTTGCTGTATCTCGAGTCGCCGACCAACCCTACCCTCAAGGTGCTCGACCTGGAGCGGCTCATCGCGTCGGCGCACGCGGGCGGTGCGATCGCGATGGTCGACAACACCTTCGCGACGCCGATCAACCAGCGCCCGGTCGAGCTCGGCGCCGACCTGGTGGTGCACAGCGCCACCAAGTTCCTCGGCGGGCACGCCGATGCCCTGGGCGGCGTTCTCTGCGGACGGAAGGACCTCGTCGAACAGGTCTTCCACTATCGAGAGATCGCCGGCGCCTCCCTCCACCCGAGTGCGGCATTTCTGCTGATCCGTGGCATGAAGACCCTCGAGCTGCGGGTCGAACGCCACAACCAGAGCGCCCTGCAGATCGCCCGCCTCCTCGAAGAACACGAGAAGGTGGATGAGGTCTTCTATCCGGGGCTCGAGTCACACCCCTTTCACGAGGTGGCCCGCACCCAGATGAAGGGCTTCGGGGGAGTTCTCAGCTTTTCGCTCCAGGGCGGGTTCGAGGCGGTCCGGGCGCTGCTGCCGCGTTTGAGATTCGCACACATGGCGGCCAACCTCGGGTCGGTCAGCACCCTGGCGGGGCCGCCGAGCACGACCAGCCACGTCGAGCTGACGGCGGAGCAGCGTCACGCCCTGGGCATCCCGGAGAGCCTGATCAGATACTCGGTCGGGATCGAGAACCCCGAGGACCTGATAGCGGACCTCGAGCAGGCCCTCGCGAGCCTGTGACCGAGCTACAATCCTGGTGAACCTCTGAAGAGGAACACCCATGGACCCTGACAAGCTTGACTACCTGATTGAACAGCGCCTCCGATTCATGGGAATTATCTGCGCCGCCCTGGTCGGCAGCGTATTCATCTATGCGGCCATCGCCTGGTTGTTGCTCGCACAGGGGGAAATCGGACCGGCCGATGGCGGGAGCCAGTTCCCGACCCTATCGTACGTGCTCGCGGGTTTGGGATTCTGTGCGCTGGTCGTCGCGCCGAAGATCTCGAGCATGGTTCTGAGATCGGACGGCGGACTCGACGAGAATCCCGAGCAGACCCTCCAGCGATACCAGACATCGGTGATCGTCGGTTTTGCCGTACGGGAATCGGCCGCGATCTTCGGTCTGGTCGCGACATTCCTGACCGGCAACATGGCCTGGGTCGCCGGGCTCGCAATGGCTGCTGCCCTGACCATGATTGCGGCCTGGCCACGCAAGGAATCTCTTCTTTCGGCGCTCAAGACCGGGCCCGCTCCTATAGGCTGAGGCGGCGCCGCACCGAGGTCATCGCAAAGGTGCACCTTCCGGGGCGTCCAGGCATAATGATCCGCGAGGGAACGGTACGTACGGTCTGGGGAGGCGCTCTGCCTTTGCCCGCGGAGGTTGTGATTCATGGACTGGGCGGATCGATACAAGCCCGCGGCGCCAGTGTTCACGCAACTGCTGCTGGCATGGCTGATGTGGGCGACGGTCGGGTCGGCGCTGCTAGGGTTCGGGACGTGGTGGCTGTGGGAGTCGGCGCCGGACGCAGCGCCGTGGGTTGCGGCCGCTTCTCTTGTCGTTGGCGCCGCCAAATCGCGGCTGTTGCTCGACGCAGTTGCGCGAAGAGTCGTCGAGCGAATCCGCGCGCGCGGTGACGGCCGGTGCGTTGGCGGTTTCCTTTCTCTACGGACCTGGGGACTGGTGGTCCTGATGATGGCTGCGGGGCGGTTTCTTCGCGGCACCCTCGCTCATGTCATCGTCGGGCCGACGTATATTGCCGTCGGAACCGCGCTGTGCCTGTCGTCGCGCATCTCGTGGCGTGCCTGGCGCGAGGCCCGCCGCAGTCGTCGAAATCGACATCTGTGAGGAGCTATCGAGCTCTGTTACCCACCATTTTCTCCCTGGACACGCCGCCGGTGATAATGGATGCTCCAGTCTTCCAGCTTCTCCGCTGACGGGCAGGTGAGTCCGAGCACGGCCGCTGTGACCAAAAACGCGAAAGCGGTACCGGCCACAAACCACGACGGAATGAATTCGCCCACGTGAAGTCGTGAATAGAGCTCGGCAATGTTGGTGGCACGGGTCGGGTGAATGAAGAGCTTTGCAACCCACACCGCGGACATGAAGCCGATCACCAAAAGATAGTTGCGGCGCAACCGCAATCGCATTCCGGTCAGCCAACTGATCGAGAAGTGCGTGTGACGCAGGTCGGCCGCGAGCAGACGGCTCCAGTCGGGACTTGGATCCGACCTCTTGGCCGCACACAGCATGTTGGCGAAGAAGCCCGATTCGAGGAGGTAAAGCCTCCATTTGCTGTGGTGAAGGTGGCGGTAGCGGCGGCCTTCGAGCAGAATCGAGATCAACACCAACGCCAGACCCAACAGGAGAGTGTAGTGAGGAACCTCGGCCGAGCCGAGCGTGAATGTCGTTAAGGCTGTGGCGAGGATGACAGTCCAGTTCGAGGTGACGTCGAGCCGCTGCCGCCACACCGACATTCGATTCATCTCCGCCCGATACAGGTGCGACACCGCCATCACGACGTCCCGATCCGCGATGGAATCGGTCGGTTGAAAAGGGCTACCAGCTCTTTTCATTGAGGATCTCTCGAATCCGCTCCTCGGTTTCCTTCTCGACAAGGACCATTTTTTCGGCCCTGGCCTGGTGGATGACTTCTGTGAGCTTCGAGAGGTCAATCGGCTTTTCGAGAAACTCCAGGGCCCCTCGTTTCATCGCCTCGACCCCCTTTTCCACCGTTGCGTGGCCGGTGAGCAGCACCACCTGGATGTTGGGTCGGCGCCGCTTGATCCGGGCCAAAGCCTCGATGCCGTCCATTCCGGGCATCTGAAGATCGAGGATGACCACGTCGTAGGGTTCCGTGTCGATCAGTTCGAGAGCGTCTCCCCCTGAATTCGAGGTTGAGACCTCCATGCCGCGGCTACGCATCCGCTCGGCGAGCGTCTCCACGAACTCCTCTTCGTCGTCAACAAGCAAGACCTTTTCCGTCATTCTGTCCTCCCATGCGCCATGTGCTCCTGACCGGGAATCTCGAGCAGCAGTGCCGAGCCGTCCTGCTCGCTCCTGTATCGGGCTCCGAGGCACTCGAGGAGTGCCGAAACATCCTGGTGTTCTTTCGGAAAACCAACGGGTTCGGTCAACCCGGCGAGACCTCCGAACCTCACCGTGAGACTTCCCCGGGTTGCCCCAACACTGATGACCACCCTCCTGTTTTTTCCGACTCGCGGCAGGGAGATATCGACGGCGCGCCCTAGCAGGGTTTGCAGGAAGAACGGGTTCATCGTGACGGCCAAGGGTTCGGACGGCTCTGAAATGGAAAGCGTCGCCTCTTCCGTCGCAGCTTTCCGCGAGTAGAGAGCAATAACAAACTCGAGCAGCTCGACCACGTCGATCCTGCAGTGCTGGGCGTCAACGCTGTGCGCGAACCGGTTGAGGTTGCGGACCGTCTGTTTGGCGAGCCGGACCTGCTCCACGATCTTCTTGCTCTGCACCTCGAAGCGCCCGATATCGACCTCCCTACCCCGCGCCAACATCGCGGCCAGGTCTGCCAGCAATCCGGCCTTTTCGTTGATCACGGCGATCCGGTTGTTGATCTCATGGCTGATCGAGGCGCAAACATTCCCGAAGAAACGCATCTCCTCCCGCGCGATGGATTCCCAGTCGGCCTCGTTGTTCATTTTTGAACCACCTGTCGCATTGTCTCGATCAAGGTCTCGATATCCAGCGGTTTGACGAGGTACTGCGAGCCTTCGGCGGAGCCGGCCCTGAAGTCCTCCTCCGAACCGTGCCCAGTGAGGAAGATGTAGCTCATACCGGGCCTCGTCTTCTCGAGCCTCTTCTTGAGCTCGATACCGCTGATGTTCGGCATCTTCACGTCGAGCACCGCAACGTCATAGGGTCGTTTTTCGGCGAGCTCCAGAGCCTGCCTGCCGTTTGTCGACCAGTCCGCTTCGATGCCCCGGAATGAGAGGCGTTCGGCAAGAGCCGTGACCAGCTCTTCCTCGTCATCAACCAGCAGTACCCTCATCGATGGATCCTTCCTTTCGCTTTCTGGCCAACGGCAGTGTGACGCGGAATCGCGTTCCCTCGCCCGGTTCACTTTCGACGTCGACGCTGCCTCCCAGCTCCTGGGCCAGGGAGTAGGTGATGGACAGGCCGAGCCCGGTGCCGCCTCGGCTTCGTCTGGTGGTGTAGAACGGCTCGAACACCCTCGTCAGCTCGTACTCGGTCATTCCACAGCCGTTGTCTTCCACCTGAATCGTGACCGTGTCATCGGACGACGGCCTGACCGATATCTCGATCCGGCCGCCGTCTTCGACGGCAGCGAAGGCGTTGTTGATCAGGTTGAGGAGGATCTGCTGCAACCTACCGCAGTTTGTCTCGAGCTCGGGGAGCTTGTCGTCGATGTCGAGCTTGACCTCGATCGAGCGGTACTCCGCCTCTTTGCCCATGAAACCCAATACCTCGGTCACGGTCGATGCGAGATCCACCGGCGCCGTTTCCCCGTCGGTGTTGCGCGCAAAGTTGAGCAGCCTGCGTGTGACCTCCGAACATCTCTTCACCGAGGCGAGAATCGAGTCGACGATTCCCATCAGCTTGGGGTCGTCGGCATAGCGATCTGTGTATGAAAAGAGGTCTTTGAGGAGTCCTGCCTTCTCGTTGATGATGGCGAGCGGATTGTTGATCTCGTGGGCGACCCCGGCTCCGAGCCGGCCAAGGGAGATCATCTTGTTGGTGTACTCCACCTGATGGAGGGTGGCTACACGCCGAAGATCCGCCCAGTGGATCTTGTTCACGAGGTATGTGGTGACCGCCAGGATCACGACCAGGATCGCCGAGATGCTGAGCGCGAGGAATCCGATCAGTTGCCGCCGGGTGTCGCGCCACGGCCCCATGAGCACTGCCTTCTGCTTGACGATCATCAATATGAACGGCGTCTCCGGGATGTATGCGTAGCCAATCAGGATCGAGCGCCCGTACTGGGTCTGAGTCTCGTACACCCGAGTCGAGTCGGAGTACTCGGGCACTGCCAGGTCGATGATGTCGAGAACCTCGCCATGCATCCTGGAGGATGTCTGCAGCGTTCCCTCGCTATTGACGATAAACGCGTCTCCGTTGCCGCTGATCTCCAGGTCGGAGAGCAGGGTGTTGAAAAACTCTGCCTGGAGCGACGTGCGAAGCACGTAGAAATCGCCGCCGGGGAGCTCGTGACGGGCGGCGATCACCAGGTGGGGAACGCGGCGGAACCCGGGAAACACGTCGCTGATGTGCATGCCCCGGTCACGAACGTTTTGGAACCACTCTTGGTCGCTGTAGTCGACTCCCAACAGATCGTACGGTCCCACGTAACACAGCTGTTGACCGGAGGAGTCGATGACGCCCAGATCGACAAACCCGCCGAAGCTCAGGCGAAGGTGATCGAGGATCGCCTCGAGGCGGCGACAATCGGTGAGCATCTGAAACCGGTTGTCCTGGACGATGAAGTCGAGTGCGGCCAAGCGCTCGAGGAGAGAGAACTCGACGGCTCGCTTCGTGTTCGAGACGATCCGCGAGGTTCGCAGGACCAACTCGGACTCGACCGATTGCTGGGTCACTTTGTAATCTACCGCCGTCATGACGATCAACGGTGCGAGCGAGACGACGGTCATGATGAGGATCGTGATCTTCCAGAGCCGGCGCAGATTGAGGGAGTGCTTCTCCGACGAGATGCTTCCGTCCCGCCGGCCCCAGAACTCGGGCCGCAAACCCGGAGCACGTTGCGGTTCGTACGGCTTCGGTAAGTTCACCTGGTTCCATCCGCCGGCGGTTCGGCCACTGGTCCTGAACCGCTCGCTTTTTCATTTGCCTGCTTCAGAGCTGAGCTCAATTCTTCGATATCGACAGGCTTCTGCAGGTAGGCGAACGCGCCAAGCTCCATGCAGGTCTTGCGGTCTTCCTCGGAGCCGTGGCCGGTGAGTATGATGACTTCGATGTGGGGGTGGTCCTTCTTGACACGCCGTAGCACCTCGATGCCATCGATGCCCGGCATTCTCAGATCGAGAATGATGACCTCCGGTTCGTCGTCTTCCACCATCCTGAGGGCGGATTCGCCATCGTAGGCGACGGTCGACCCGACATCTCGCATCTCGAGCCGTTCTGAGAGCGTCTGCACGAACTCGCGTTCATCGTCGACGAGGAGCACCCGCGATGGTTTTTCAAAATCCATCTTGCGGTAGATGTCCGGCTTGTAGAAATCCTTGCCGACTTTGGTTTCCACGGAACGGACGCCTTCGACCGGCGCCGCGATCGCTTTGAGCTCTTCCTCGAGGCGACTGAGCATGAGCACGTTCTTGTTGATGGTCAGGGTCACCGCGCCCTCCGTGCACTCGACTCCGACAAAGTGACCTTGCTCCGCGAGCGTTTTCTCGGTACGTGCCGCAATGAGAAAGTCCTTGACAGCTTGATTCGACGACGGTGTCGGCTGGATCACATCCTTTGAGAGATTCTGCACCACAAGATCCACTGCCGTTTGCCGCTCAAT
The DNA here is from genome assembly GCA_965364305.1 of uncultured Thermoanaerobaculia bacterium. Classification (GTDB taxonomy): domain Bacteria; phylum Acidobacteriota; class Thermoanaerobaculia; order Thermoanaerobaculales; family Sulfomarinibacteraceae; genus Sulfomarinibacter. The sequence continues at coordinate 5,900 of CBDTWX010000123.1, read as the reverse complement.
CTTGTCGGTCGGTATGAGGACGTCGTAGAGATCCGGATCCCAAGGGTCCGTCGAGCCCACCACGGCTTGAACCCAGGCGGCCTTTTTTTCGTCCTGCTGACGAATCAGCTTGGCGGCTTCCTTCGACCTCATGCCCCCTCCGACTGAGGCCCGGCCAACGCGCGACGGCAAGTCTGCGATCAGACAAACCCGCAGGGCGTGGCTGACGGATTTCGGAATCAGCTGACCGCAGAATCCATCGAAGAGCAGCCCGTCGCCGTGAATTCTCTCGGCTACCGCGTAGCGGAGATGCGAGACGGATCGTTCGCGTTCACCCGTGAAGCCGCTGAAGACAGAGGTCTTCACCGAGAAGGGTCGCGAGAGCTTCTCTCCCGAGACACCCGAAAGCTCGCTTGCCTGGCGAACGATATCGTCATCGGTGACATGCTCATACCCCGTGCGCTCGACCAGGCTGTGGACGATCTCCTCGGCCCGGCAGAAGCTCCCACTGAACAAAGAAATGATCGACATCAGGGACCCCCGTCCCGCACCGTGATTCGCCCCGTGCGGCAGGTTGTTGTCAGCGGGCAGCGCTCCTCGTCTCCGCTGTCATGGGCATGGGCGTGTACCGCTCGAATTGCCTGCTCCATGGTTGAAAAAATGTGATCGCGGCCGATCCGCTCGATCAAATGGGTCCGCTCGAGGACATCCATGACAGACTCGTTGACGCCGCTGAACGAAATCTCGATGCCGGCAGTGCGAACCCTGTCGACGAGCAATGAGAGCGTCTCCTCGCCGGATGCATCCATGTCGCTGATCGCGTTGCTCACGATGATAATGTGCCTCAGGTGCAGTTTGGCCTGCAAGCGTTCGTTGATCTGGTCCTCGAGGTAACTCGCATTGGCAAAGAAGAGCGGACCGTCGAAACGAACGACGTCCATATATTTGCACTCTTCCAGGTCGTGGATCAGCGCGGCGCGTAGCGAGTCGTCCTCGTAGCGGGAGAGGCTCATCACCTTGGGTCGCATGCTTTTCCGGAGGAACACCGCCACCGAAAGCGCCACGCCGATCATGATGCCCTTGTCGAGATGGGGCGCAAAAACCAATGTCGCGATAAACGAGATGACCGATATGGTGCCGTCATACTTCTGCGCCTTCCAAGCGTGCACGAACCCGCTGACATTCACCAGCCCGATAACCGCCATCATGATGACCGAGGCCAGCACGGCCTGAGGTAGGTGATAGAGCAGGGGGGTGAAAAACAGGAGCACGATGACCACCGTCAGGCTCGTGATGACGCTTGAAAGACCGGTTTTTCCCCCCGCCTGAAGATTGACTGCGCTCCGGGAAAAGCTGCCGGATACGGGATAGCTGCGACCGACGGAGCCGATCATGTTGGCGAGGCCCTGGCCGATCAGTTCCTGGTTCGGATCCAGGCGCTGTCCAGTCTTGGCCGCCATGGCCTTGGCGATGGAGATCGCCTCCATGAAACCGAGCAGCGAGATGATGACCGTGGCGGACAACAGTTTCGGAATGATCGCGAGATCGAGCCGAGGAGCGCTTGGCGATGGGAGGCCACCGGGGATTTTCCCTACAACCGCGCCACCCCCAACCATCACCAGCGCGTCCGGATCCAACGGACCGTTACTCACCTTGAGGCGCCATCGCCGGTTGTCCGTTGTGTTGCTCACGGCGCGCAGGGCGCGCTCGCAAAACTGTGTGCTGTCCGCTTCCACAACCCTGACGAAGATCATCGATCGGAGCTCTGCGCGTATCGAAGAGATCTCATCTTTGACCTCGGTCGAGTGAGCATCGAGGAGGCCTGCCATCTGATGCAGGAAAAGCGCCCGGTCACGAATTCCAGATGGGTTTCGGGTGTCATTGGGGGCCGTCATGAACGCGTCGGGCGGACGATGCTCGTGGCAGCGCTGGCAATGCCAGTCCTCGTTGCCGGCGGCGATTTCGGAGCTGAGGGACCCACCTCGGGACCTCACATCGTTGACAACACGCTGGAGTGCGACCGCGTCGTTGAACTCTTCAATCAGAGCCCTGAGTCGCGGCGAGTCGACGTTTCGTATCGCCACGACCTCGTTGTGCTCGAATTGAAACAGAGCCGACAACCCGGTGGTGACGATCACAGCGATGAGCACGTTTGGAAGCCGTGGATTGAGTCGCCGCAGACCCATCATGATGGCAAACGCCAACACGGCCATGCCGAGGGTTGGCAGATGGGTCCACTCGACGGCAGAAACCACAACTCGAGCCACGGTCTGGTAGTGGTGCTCGGCCTTTTCCACACCAACCCCGAAGATCTTGTCGAGCTGCGATGTGGCGATGATGATCGCGGCGGCGTTGGTAAATCCGTTGACCACGGGGTGAGAAAGGAAGTTGACGACCACACCAAGACGCAGGACTCCGAGAAGGAACTGAAAGACGCCGACCATCACCGCCAGCAGGACCGCATACTCGATGTACTCCACGCTGCCTGCAGTTGCCAATGGCTCGAGGGTGGCAGACGTCATGAGCGAAACCACCGCCACCGGCCCGGTCGCGAGCTGGCGGCTCGAACCGAACACTGCTGCAACCATCGGCGGCAGGAACGAGGCGTAGAGGCCGAAATGCGGCGGCAGACCGGCCAGCTGCGCATAGGCCATGCTCTGAGGGATCAAAACCAGCGCAACCGTCAGACCGGAGATGAGATCATCCTTCAGAGTCGACCAGTTCGACTCTCGGAGCCACGACACAAACGGGAAGATGCGTGTGATGGCAGCCATCACCTAGCCCACCGCCTCATCCGCCTGGACGAGCCTTCGGCAGCCGGCCATGAAATCTCCGAATAGAGAGCCTGCCTCGTAGAGGTTGTAATGCTTCAGCCGGACGAGTCCGTCGGTCATCATGTAGACGAGGAGCGCCGTTTTGTGGACCGGGAGCTTTCCTATCGATTCATCCTCCTGCCCACGTTCGAGAGCGTGTTCGAATGCCCTGACGATCTGGTCGTAAATCGCCTCGAGGGACGCTCGGCATTCGTGGTTGACCTTCGCGAGCTCATAGGCATGATGGCGGTGCAGGAGCTTGAACTCCGCCTCGTTGTCGGCGGCGAGCTGCAGGTAATACGCGACGAAGGCCTCGAGGGTCTGGATGCCGGACATCCCTTCAGTGGTCGGCTTGAACTCGCTGATGGCGCCGTCTATCTTTGCCCTCACCTCTTCCAGAACGGCGAGAAAAAGCTTCTCTTTGCTTTCGAAGTGGTAGAAAACGGTTCCCTCTGCAGAGCCCGTCAGTTGCGCGACCTCGGTGGTTGATGTTTCTCGAAAGCCCTTTACGGAGAAGAGCCAGGTTGCCGCCTCGAGGATTGCCGACCGCTTGGATTTCATGTCATGCTCCGCACAAACTGACTGAGTACTCAGTCAGTAATATAAACCCTCCTGAGTCGGTGTCAAGAGAGAAATGAAATTCGAGAAAAACAGATGGAATGGTCAGGCCGGCCCCTCTTCGCAAAGCAGTTCAACACGATGACTGGCTCGTGAAGAACCGTCAGCCCGGAATCTCGTAACATTGCGAAGAAAAAGGAGGAGACCGTCATGGAAAACCGGACCCGTCGCACAGGTTCCATTCTGTTTGCGTTGATTCTCGTCACCTGCTCACCGCTCGCCGCTGAGGAGCCTACGCTTGAAGGCCACTGGGAGGGCACGATCGAGCTACCCGGCCAGGAGCTAGATTTCGATCTCGACATCTCGCTGAAGGATGGCGCCTGGACGGGAGACATCTCGATCCCGGCCCAAAATGTGAACGACCTACCGCTGGGGAACATCTCGCTCGAAGGCAACGAGGCGACCTTCGCCATCGCCGGCATTCCGGGTGAGCCGACCTTCACCGGCGAGATCTCAGAGGGCGGCACGAGCATCGTCGGTGACTTCACCCAAGGCGGCCAAACCTTCCCCTTCGCGGCGACCACCGGCGTCGACCCGGCGGTCGAGGCCGCTGCCGCGCTCGACGGCATCGACGCCGTCATCGAGGCCACGCTGGAGGACTGGAAGACCCCGGGCATGAGCCTCGCCGTGGTGGTCGGGAACACCGTCGTTCTTACCAAGGGGTACGGCTATCGCGACGTCGAAAACGAGATCCCGGTCACTCCAGACACGCTCTTCGCCATCGGGTCGTCAAGCAAGGCGTTCACCACGTTCATCATGGGTCTGTTGGTCGACCAGGGTCAGCTGGACTGGGACGAGCCGGTTGCCTCGTACCTTCCCGACTTCAAGCTCTTCGACGAGTACGCCACGGCCCACCTGACACCGCGAGATATGGTGTGCCATCGCTCCGGTCTGCCGCGCCACGACCTGACCTGGTACAACAACAAAGAGATCACCCGCGCCGGGCTGGTCCGACGGCTTCGCTACCTCGAGCCCAACGAGGATCTTCGCGCGGAGTGGCAGTACAACAACCTGATGTTCCTCACCGCGGGTTACCTCGTCGAGCGGCTCACCGGAATGAGCTGGGAGGAGGCGGTGAGCACCCGGATCTTCGAGCCGCTGGGGATGGAGCGCAGCAACTTCAGCGTGCTCGAGTCGCAGCTGGACGACGACCACGCGCTGCCCTACCTGGAGGAGGACGATGTTGTGCGCGAAATCGCCTTCCGGGTGATCGACGTGATGGGTCCCGCCGGCTCGATCAATTCCTCGGCCAACGAGATGGCCCGTTGGGTCAAACTGCACCTCAACCGCGGCGTGATCGACGGCACCCCGGTGATCCAGCCCGGCACACTGCAGGAGATGCACTCGCCGCAGATGATCATCCCCGGCGTGCCGGAAGAGGAATGGGCCTCGCCGGTCAGCTACGGTCTGGGCTGGTTTATGGAAACCTGGCGCGGCCACTACCGCGTGCACCACGGCGGCGCCATCGACGGGTTTTCGGCGCTTGTCACCTTCTTCCCGAGGGACAACCTCGGCGTGGTCGCTCTAGTGAACAAGAGCGGGAGCCCCCTGCCGGGACTGATCACCTCCGTCGTCGCAGATCGCGTGCTGGGCCTCGAACCGATCGAGTGGATCGGCGAAGCCGCGGAGGAACGGGACCGGGCCAGGGAACTGGGCAGGAGGGCCGAAGAGCAAAGGGCGATGTTCCGCGTCGAGGGCACCTCCCCCAGCCACGACCTGGAGACCTATGCCGGTGAGTTCGGTCACGACGGCTACGGCGTCGTCGAGATCAAGGTCGAGGACGAGGCGCTGGTCATGGTCTACAACGGGATGACGATGCCGCTGGAGCACTGGCACTACGACGTGTTCAACGTCGCCGACGTGGACGAGGAGCTGATCCCGGAGAACTTGCGCGCCAACTTCCTCACCGACGCCCGTGGAAGGGTCGCCACGCTCTCTTTGCCGCTGGAAGCCCTGGTCGATCCGATATTGTTCGAGCGGCGCCCGCCGAGGCGCATGTACGACCCGGACTTCCTGGCCCGTTTAGCCGGCGACTACCAGTTGGTGAATCAGACCTTCACGGTCAGCGTGCAAGGCAACGTTCTCGTCGGCCGCACCCCGGGCAGCCCCGCCATCGAACTGGTGCCGGTGGATGAGGACGAGTTCGAGCTGCAGGGAATCACCGGCGTGGAGTTGCGCTTCACCGTACCGGATGACGGCCCGGCCACGGAGATGATCCTCATTCAGGCGGGTGCGGTCTTCAATGCGCCGCGAGCGGAGGCCGACGAGAATTGACGGTGTCATATCCGCGCCAGGCAGATTGACGTTTCCCCATCGGTCATCCGGTGGGGATCGGCGGTCGGGCTATTCTGGCGTTCGCTGCCGAGTCGGCCTACCTCCAAATCCAGCAGGTTGGTCGCCACTAGCCCGTACGTCTCACCAGCGTTCGAATCGAAGGGTTCGAGGTGACGTGCCCAGGGTCGTTTTCGACCCGAGGGGCGCGGAGGCGTA
>CBDTWX010000122.1:0-12667 GCA_965364305.1 uncultured Thermoanaerobaculia bacterium | reverse complement strand
CCAGCCAGTAGGGCTTTCGGAAGTTGTTGGCCAGAAAGAGTGTGCCGATGAGGTCATCTGCCAGACCCGCGCGCAGCCGGGTGATGTGGTTGGCGGTGGCCGGGTAGAGAAGCATCAGATCCGCCCAGTCGACCAGGCTGATGTGCTCGAGGGCGCGGCCACGCTCGAAGAGATCGCCGAGCACCGGTCGTCCGGTGAGACCTTCGAGGGTCGACTCGCCGATGAATCGCAGACCGCCCTCGCTGGCCACGCACTGGACCTCGACTCCGAGATCGACCAGCATCGACGCCAAGGTCGCCGCCTTGAAGGCGGCGATCGACCCGGTGATTTGTAAAAGCACCTTAGATGGCGACATTGTCGATCAACCTGACCTTTCCGATCCTCACCGCGCCGAGAACTCGTCCGTTCCACTGGTCGACGTAGTCCACCTCGAAACCGGCCGCCTCGAGCGCCTCAGCCATCTCCTCCACTGGTCCACCGGCCGCCAGCACCGAATGCAGACGCGGTGCGAGACGGCGATGCTCCTCGGGGAGCAGAGCGTTGCGCGAGCTCATGGCGAGTCCATCGGCATCCCGCACCGTGGGGCACGGCACGATCTCGGTATCGATGAAGAGCGCGCCGACCATCCCCTGCACCAGCTTCAGCTGTTGCCAGTCCTTCTCGCCGAAGTAGGCCCGGTGCGGCCGCACAATGTTGAGGAGCTTGAGAACAACCGTCAGCACACCGTCGAAGTGACCCGTTCGATGGGCGCCTTCGAGGCTTTTGCTGAGCGGCGCCTCGGTGACTCTGTACCGGTACTCATCCGGGTAGAGATCGGCAAAAATCGGCGCGAAAACGATGTCGGCGCCCGTGGCATCCGCCTTCTCGAGGTCGGCCTCGAAGGTCCGTGGGTAGTTCTCGAGATCGGCCGGGTCGTCGTACTGTGTCGGGTTGACGAAGATCGACACCGCGACCCGGTCGTTGTCTGCACCCGCCCGCTCGATCAAGCTCGTGTGCCCTGCGTGAAGGGCACCCATGGTGGGTACGAGGCCGACGGTTGCACCGACGCGGCGAAATTCCTGGAACCGCGCGCGTGCGTCCGTCACACTCGTGACGACCTCGATCACCGGTAGCTCTCCTCGCCGTTGGGGAAGGCGCCGGAAGTGACGTCGTTGTGGTAGGCCTGGAGGGCCGAGCGAATCAGCGTCGAGCCGTCGAGCCAGGTGCGGACGAACTTGGGCCGGAACGCGGTGTTGACTCCCAACAGGTCTTGCAGCACCAGGACTTGGCCGTCCACCCTGCTCCCGGCGCCGATGCCGATGGTTGGGATTTCCAGTGCGGCGGTGACATCACCCGCCACCTCGGCCGGCACGGCCTCGAGGACCAACGCGAAGCACCCCGCGTTCTCGAGAGCCCGGGCCTGTTCGGCGAGCCGGGCTGCGGCTTCCTCACCGCGTGCCTGGACCCTGAAACCGCCGAGCTGGTGCACGGACTGCGGTGTCAGACCGAGGTGACCCATTACCGGTACGCCCGACTCGACCAGGTGTTGGACCAGCTCGACGTTGCCAGAGGCGCCTTCGAGCTTGACCGCGTTGGCGCCGGCGCTCATCAGCTTGCCGACATTCGAAACCGCAACATCGAGTCCCTTGCGATAGGACAGAAACGGCAGGTCGCCGATCAGGAACTTGTCCGGCATGCCCCGCCTGACTGCCGCCGTGTGCGCGGCCATGGTGTCGATGTCGGCGGGCAACGTGGTGTCGTGTCCGTAGACGACCATTGCCAGACTGTCGCCAACCAGCACGCAGTCGATATCGGTTTCGGCGATCAGGGCCGCGCTCCAGCTGTCGTAGCAGGTGACCATGGAGATCGGCACACCCTCGCGTTTCTTTCGCGCGAAATCCTGGATCTTCATGCCGTCACCTCCTCGAGATCGAAGATATCTGCGAAAGCGCGGTACACCCGGCCGTAGGGATCGTTCTCGAGCGCCCGCAGATGTCGCCTGACGGTTCCACGCTCACCGCGGGCCAGAGGACCGGTGAGCGCCGATCGGCCCTCCAGTGATGCGTTCTTGCAGGTCTGTTCCAGAAATGGGAGCAGGGCCTCTCGGGGCAAACCGAGACGTTTGTCGAAATCGTCGAACGCCTTTGACCACAGCAGGGTCGTGAAGTTGCCGGCCAGGACGCAGAGGGCGTGATAGAGCGTCTTGTCATCGGGGTCCAGCGACCACGAAGGATTGACGAGCTGCGGGAACAGCTCCCGGAACGAGAGGCCTCCCTCTTCCTCGATAAAGGGAATCGATCGGTAGGTCTCGAGGTCGTAGACCTCGGGCCCGAAGGTCATGAGCGGGTGGAGACCGTGCGCGCCGTCGATGACCAGACCGCCCGAGAAATGCACAATCGGCCGGTCTCCCAGCTCGGGGTGGGTGTCGAGGAAAGGTCGGATGGCGTCGTCGCTGATGGCCAGGAGTATGCTGTCAGCTGACGCCAGCGCCGTTTCGAGCGGCGACGGCATCGCTCTGTGCCAGGTGACACATGGCAGATCCTCGAGTTCGAGATAGCGGGCCATGTGGGTCGCCACACGACCGCGGCCGATGAGGCCATAGGTGGGCTCGTTCATACGGTACCTGTCCTTCCGATCAAGTCCGAGTTGTCGAATCACACAGGGTGTTGAAGGTCACCGTCCGATCGGATCGGTGCGCACCCGTCTATACGATAGGGCAGGCAGGCGGTTCTGGCAACATCAGGAGCGGCGATCAGGTTCAAGGGCAGGAATCAGAGGCAGCGATAGGTGTCAGATGCAGTGGTCAGGGGCATCGGTCAGAGGCAGGAATCAGAATCAGTGACGGTGACAGCCTCGACGGGAGCCTTCAGCGGCAGTGTTCAAAGTGTGTGAGGCCGTTGTGGTCACCTCTGGGTCGTTCAAGAGGGAAAGCAGCCGGTGGCCAGTTCGATGTCAAGGGCAAGCCGGTCAAGCCGGCGCGTCGCACCCCTGGCGAAGTCCGTGCCATGACCTGGACGCTCATCAATCGAAGGAGCTGATTCGCATCCATCGAGCGGCCGATGCTGACGCTGTCGCTGAAGACTGCCGTTGCCTCTGATTGCTGCCGCTGAACCTGTCGCTGACCCCGATGCTGTCTCTGCCACTGCTTTCTGCCGCTGCCGCTGCTGGAAACCTCCAGACGCTATTCACCTCATGGAATACCGGATGAGCCAAACGTTCGAACGTTCAACGTTACAACCTTGCGATGTTGGGCGGATCGAGGATCCAGCGTCGAGCACCAAGCATCGGTCCGATCGGGCACGGAGACGGAGACGGGGATGGACACGGTTTTGACTTGGTATGATGTGTGCGACCCTGCCATCGGAGGGGGCGAATCGTCAGCTCGGATCAACGAGGCGCATCAGACCCTCCTGCACCAGCGAAGCCACGAGCTTGCCGCTGCGATCGAAGAACTGCCCGCGGACGAGCCCTCGGGCGCCCGAGGCGCTTGGGCTGTCTATCGAGTAGAGCAACCAGTCGTCCATCCTGAAGTCGTGGTGGAACCACATGGCGTGGTCGATGGAGGCCATCCGCAGGTCGCCCTGCCAGTATGACTTTCCGTGCGGCAGCAGCGCCGTGTCGAGAAGAACGAAATCCGAAGCGTACGCCAGGAGATACCGATGCAGGGCGGGATCGTTGGGCAGTTCAGAGCCCACTCGAAGCCAGAGGTGCTGAACAGGATCCGAGAGTTCCGGGTTCATGGGGTCCGAGACCTTGACGGGTCGCATTTCGATCGGGAAGTCCAGCATCGCCCAGTCACTCAAGGCCTCCGGGAGAAGTTCGGAGTATTGACGGATCAGGTCGGTGAAGGACATCAGGCCGTCCGGTCCAACGATGTCCGGCGCGGTGTCCTGGTGTTCGAGCCCATCCTCGGGAATCTGGAACGACGCCGCCATGAAGAAGATCGGGCGCCCACCCTGTTCGGCGCGGATCCTCCGGGTGGAAAAGCTCCGTCCGTCCCGGGTCCGCTCGACCCGGTACTCGATCGATTTCGCTGGATTGCCGGGTCTGAGGAAGTAGCTGTGGAAGGAGTGGGCCAATCGGTTCGAATCGACCGTGCGCTCGGCCGCCGACAAGGCCTGGCCCAGAACCTGGCCACCGTAGACGCGGCCCCAGCCGAGATCCTGGCTCTGGCCGAAAAAGACGTCCTCTCCCGTCGCCTCGAGCTTGAGCAAGCGGAGCAACTCCTCCAGAACACGACTCATGGGCGGCTCCTCCTCGGCTGAATGGTCGTTCAGTCGGCCGACATCTTAGCGCTTCCGCCGCGTTCGGCGATGCGCCGCCGCCAGGCGCTCAGCCCGAACCACGAGAGCCCGGCCACGAGGAGGACCGTCACACCGAGGATCGCTGTCCTCAGTGACTCCGCAAAACCGATGCCGACCGCTCTCGGGTTGATTCCCAGGCGGGGAGCGAACTCGAAGATCCATTGTACGGCCTTGTAGAGCCCCATCCATTGGCCGATGAATCCGAGGATCGTTGTCACCACGCCCCAGAACAGAATCGCGTTGATGCTGCTCTGCACATGCGGACCGGCCCGGCCTCGCGCGAGACGAACGGTGTTGACCACCATCAGCACCAGCACCACGATCGCCAGCACCAGAATCGGCCACAGCATGACGCCGCACGATGCGATGAACCGGAGCATCAGCCGCATCCCCCGTCGAGCAGCATCGACGCCCGAGCCTGCTCCATACGGCTGACTCGGGATGACAACGCGAACCATGCAACCGCCAGGACGACCGCGGCGGTCAGGCTGAAGGCGATCATCGGTGCGATTCGGGCCATGCAGAGGATGCTCTGGTCCGCCAGCGAGCGGGCGGTGCTTTCCACTCTCAGGGCGGCATTGTGCATTTCCACCAGGACCCCGAGCAGTGTCAGGAGAACGGTGAGGGCCGCCAGCCCCAGGATGGACGGCAGACCCGCCCGTAGGCGGCGGAGGTCATGGTCCGTGACGATAAACAACCCGTAGATCTTCCAAAAAACCAGCACCATACCAACTGCCGGAGCTGTGGCCACCGGCCACAGGAACGGGCTGGCATGGGAAAAAAAGCCGGCTGTAAGCATCTCGCGGCCCATGCCGATGAGCAAAAAAAGGGCGATCAGCAGCAGCATGAGCCGCTCCCACGGCGTCCGGGTGCGCTCCGTCAGGCGCTCCACGAGACGGCCGGTCGGCGAGGCGTGCACCTCGACCAGACGAGCTATCGCCTCGTCCGACAGCTCGGCCGCTTCGAGGGCGCGAGCAGTGGCCTCCTCCTCGGTCAGTCCCTGTGCCGAGTAATGTTCGTAGAGGTCCTCGAGATCGGCCGCGAGCTCCAACACCACCCGTGACTTGATGTGCTGCGGCAAATTCAGGCGCCGGCTGGTCTGCGACAGGGTCTCTGCGAATCGACTCACCTTGCCTCCCCATCGACGATGGCAAAGAAATGCTTGGCGAAGACACGCCAGGCATCGGTTTCTTCTGCCAGCTTGCGCCGGCCCTTGCCGGTCAGCGCGTAGCTCTTGCGTTTTCTTCTCGGGGCGTCCTCGTCCCAGTCACCCTCGATCAGACCCTTCTTCTCGAGGCTGTGGAGAATGGGATAGAGCGTGCCGTGTTTGAACCGGAACTGCCCGGAACTGGCCGCCTCGATGTCGAGCCCGAGCTGATAGCCGTGCTTTCGACCCACGGCGAGAGTGGCCAGGATCAGCAGCTCGTGGCAGCTCCGGCCAAGGTTTTGCGGCTCGATGCTGCGATCACTCATCACATCAGTTTCCTACCGGCACTGTGAGTCTCCTGACGACGCACCCAGCATGACGGTCAATATACCGCAAACCGACATATCGGCGCGCCGGCGGTCTTCGGCTATTGGACCCGTTCCCCGGTCATCTGATCAAGCATACCGAGAGCCGAGCTGGCCGCGACCACGGTCGCGTCACGACCCTCAAAACCGAAAGTCAAAACATGCCGCTGGTTGTCGCCGACCCGTGTCCAGTCGACTTCGAAGGTGTGGTCGTCGGACCAGTGACCCTTGCAGGCGACATCGTAAGCCCTGCCGGTTTCGGTGATTCGAAAGACGCCGTCCAGACCCACCGTGCAACCCTCGTCGCTGTCTCCAATCATCAGGTGGAGGACGGCATCGTATTCCCGAAATTGGAATGTGAATGAGCTCAGGTTGAATCTGCTGCCCCGCAGCCGGTAGGTCTTGCCGGAGATTTCATTCGCGATTGGAGGCAATGTTGTGATCTGCTTTGATCGCGGAGAGGGCTCTGCCAAGCTCGAGATCTGCTGGTGCAAGGCTTCAAGGCCGGCGGGGTTCGGCGGCAGCCTCGCCGACGAAATCGCAGCCGGGAGAATCGCCGATTGCAGCAGCTTGATGGGGACGGTCTGGTCCCTGCCCTTCATCCAACCGCAGATGACCACCACCATGTCGCGCGATGGGATGACGAAGATGAACTGGCCGCCGTACCCCCGCGCGTCGAATACCGGGACGAATCGAGCCAGCCCGAGACGGGCGAACACGCTCGGCTTTTCCACCCACCACTGGTATCCGTAGCCACCGTGCACGGACTCCGCAACGTGCTCTTGGACCGAGGATTCGACCCAAGCGACCGGCACGACCTGGGTGCCCTCCCACACTCCCCGCCGGAGGTAGAGCTCGCCGATTTTGGCCAGGTCGCGGGGGCACATTCCCACTCCGGTGCCGCCCCTGCTGACCCCTTCGGGGTTCGACGGCCACGTCACCCCTTTGATCCCCAAGGGCGCAAAAAGGTGCTCCTCGGCAAAGGTCCTGGCGCTCAGTCCGGTGGCTTTCTGGAGGATTGCCGACAGCAGAAACGAGTTGACGGTGCAGTACGCGAAAGATTCACCCGGGTCTGCAACCATCGGCAGATCGAGCACATACTGGACCCAATCATCAGATGCCACCATCTCGCCGACCACATACTCGTCCTGCTCGCAATCGAGGCCCGAGGTCATTGTCAACAGGTGCTCGAGGGTCATGGCCTCCTTTCTCGCATCTCGATGAGCGATCTGGCGATCCGGGAAGAAGCTCAGCACCGGTTGGTCGACGCTGTCGATGAAGCCGTCCTCGATGGCCATGCCGACCAGCGCCGAGGTGATGCTCTTGGTGATCGAAAGGATCATGTGCCGCGCCCGGGGCTGAAACGGCCACACGTTGGCCTCCATCACCAGGTAGCCGTTGCGGACAATCAACACGGTGTTGATGGCAACCTCGCGTTTGATGATTCCAGCCAGCATCTGCGCCAGCTGCTGCGAATCGATCCCCTGTTCCTCCGGAGTGGACGTCCGCCATCCCCCTGTTGGCCAGTAAGTCGGCGCCGGCACGACGACAGGTTCGATTTCGGGTTGCGAACAGGAAAGGCAGGCTGTCACGGCGAACACGAAACACACCAAAGGCGTGTGGCGCGGATCGAATCGGTTCACTGTGCACCTCTAGGTCGAGCGCTTGGCCACCATCCGCCAGATCAGGTCCAGGATCAGCCAGAGTGTTGCCGCAAAAAAGAGCACCACCATCCCGAGAATGGCCGTATGCATGGATTCACGAAGCCCGGTCGCGACCGCGTACGGGCTGATCACCCTGTTGGTGGCGACGACGGTGGCGATCTTTTGCATGCCGATCCACTGTCCGAGGAAACCCAGTACGGTGACGATGCCACCCAGGGTTGGGATCGCGTTGATGCCGCCGCGCAGGCCTTCGGTGGCCCGGCCGCGCGCCAGCTGAGCGACCGCCACCACGATCAAGGCGACAATGATCCAGACGATGAGTAGCATCGGCCAGAAAACGGGACCGCACTCCATGACATATCTGATCATCGCTGTCTCCTTCCGTTCGATTCGCAACGTTGGACATATAAATCGACATTCAACATAACGACATACTTTATATTGTAATTCGATATATCGAGATTGTCAATATAGGGCATCCCTTCCCTGCCCATGGAGATTTCAGATGGTTGGGGTACGGGCGGATGGATCCCGCCCGTTTTGAAATTCGTCTCAGACGCACCTCATGACCGCGCACTCGATTTTTCTCCTGTGGGAGAAAAATCTAGCCCGGACTATTCACCAGCGTTCGAAGCGAAAGGTTCGAGGTGACGTGCCCAGGGTCGTTTTCGACCCGAGGGGCGCGGAGGCGTACGTGACAGTACGTCGAGCACCCCGAGGCGAGAAAACGGCGTTGGGTGCGGTGCATCGGGCCTTGCAGCCGAAGATTGGTGAATAGTCCGGGCTAGATCAGGCGACCCGCAAACTCCCCGGCCGAACGCACGAAAATGCAGGTGCTGAGCCCGTGGGCGAGCTCGACGATTCGCTCGGCGTACGCCGCCTCGGCCCCCGGCTTCGGTTCTTGGAGGCCGAGAAAGACGACATCGGCGTCGGCGCTGGTCCGGTGGAGGATCTCGGTGATGCTGCTGTCGGCGGGCTTGACGAGGACCTCGGTCTCGGCACCGATGCGGGCCTCCGGGAGCAGATTGGCGAGCCCTTCGAGCTGCAGCCGACGCTCCTCCTCGTCGCGCGCCACCGAGCGCACGCAGATCTTCGAATCGTGCCACCCGGGGTTGAGGCGCAAGAGGTAGGCGAGCAGCAACATGAGGTCTCCGTTGTTCTGCAGACCACCCCACCAGATGTCGATGCGTTTTTCGCTCCCCGGCTCGTGGGCCCAGTTGAGCCGGGTGATGATGGTGTTCTTTCCCGCATAGGACATGGCGCGCATGATCCGCAGCTGGGACTCGAGCCGGTCCTTGCGCCTCGACCACCCGAACATCACCGTGTTGGCGTGGAGACCCGCAATCCCATTGGCCTGGGCCACATCGAGCACTCCGGTCTCGAAGTCCGAGACGACATCCACCTCGGGAAAGGCGACGACGCCCGCTTCGTCGAGCTCGTGGTCCATCTCCTCCCGTATCTGATCAACGTCCCTGAGCATCTCGAGCTCGCCAACCACCAACCGGCACACCGTCACGATCCCACGGTCCTGGTTGAACCAGGAGGCCAGGCGAACCAGCCCGGCCCGCTTTCCGGGGTCGCCCGCAAAAAGCAGGATCTGCGGCCGCCAGTTTCGTGGGTCGAGCTCGTGGTGGCGGAGCTTGAGAAGCGCCCATCGAGCGAGCGCCACCCACACACCCGCTCGGACGTCGCCCCACCGTTTGCGCATCGCCCGCCGCCGGAGATGGGCGTACAGCGCGCTTTCGAGCACCACGGCCGCCAGACAAGCCCACGGGCTGATCAGGAACATCACGACGATCGCACCGATCGAACCGAGCATCGAGACGTACCAGGGCACCCGGATCGTCGGCCGGTAGGAGGGGTCGCCGACCAGGCTCTCGAGTGCCGACGCGAGGTTGATCGTCACATAAAGGGTGAGGAAGAGGATGGTCACGAACTGCGCCACGGCGTTGAGCCCGCCGAGCATGACCGCCGTCAGGGCGATGGCGCCCGACACCCAAGTTGCAATGGTCGGCTGGCCTGATCGCGAGAGGCGAGCGAGGAACGACGGTGCGAGCCCGTCGGCTGCCAACGCCTGGAGTACGCGCGGCCCGCCGAGGACGCTGCCAAAGGCCGACGACAAAATCGCGCCCCACAGACCCGGAAAGACCAGCCATGCTCCGAAGATCGCAACACTGGTCCACACAACACCGGGTGTTGCAAGCTCTTCTGGCGAGACGCGAGTCGTCACTGCCAGCAAGACCGGCACCAACAGATAGACCGCGGTGCCGGTAGCCACCGCGCCGAGAGTGCCGCGGGGGATCGAGTGACGGGGGTCCTTGAGATCGCCGCTCATGCCGATGCCGGCCGTAAAGCCGGTCACGGCCGGAAAGAACACGGCAAAGACGTACCAAAAGCCCTGCGGTGCGGTGCGCAAAGTGATCCCGAACTCCGGTGTGCGGGTCCCTTCCGCCAGGGCACCGATCGCCAGCGCCACCAGCGAGGCGCCGACCGCGACCATGATCGGGATCTGCAGCTTGAGTGCGAGGGCTGCACTCTTGCCGGAAACCAGGGTGATGATGATGATGATCGCCGCGGCCAAAATCTGCGGCACGGCGTCAGGTATCTCGCCCCACCCTGCGGGCCATACGGCGAGGATCGCCTCCACCAGGCCAAAGCTGTAAAAGGTGATGCTCAGCGTCCGGCAGAGAAAGAGCGGGATGCCGATGGCGCCGCCCAGCTCGAGCCCGAGGCTGCGTGAGATCATGTAGTACTCGCCGCCGACGCCGACCGTCATGTTGGTCGCCACCGCCGACGCCGACAACGCGGTGATGAAAGTGATCGAGCTGGCGAGCAGCACCACCAACAGGGTCACCGGGAGACCGAGGTTGCCGACCACCCAGCCGAAACGGAGGTACATGATCAGACCGAGGATGGTCAGCACGCTCGGTGTGAAGACCCCGAGAAAGGTCCCGAACTTCAGGACCGGCTCGTCCGAGACCGGGTCGCCGGCTACGGCGCCGTTTTCCTGATCGGCCTGGCTGTTCGTGGCTGTTTGCATCTTTCCTACGCTACCTTAGAAGCGGTCAGATCTCACGGACTTTTTGGTGCCGACCGGTGCCCATCGCGCCCTAGGAGGAGCCGCGACTGACCCTGGGAAGACGCCCTGAATTGTGAACGCAGCACATCCGGCGAAGCCCTCGCTGAGTTCGGACAGTTGTCCTTGCCCTTCGAGTCCGGTTGAGAGTGGCTCGGGGAATACTCCTCAGTGGAAGGCCCGTTGGTGAGAGTTACGGAACTCTCAATGTGAGCATGGATAGGAGCTCCTGATGATCACTCTTTTGGATGGCGGAATGGGTTTCGAGCTGCAGCTGCGGGGGGTCAAGGTGCCCTCCCACACCGAGTCGATCTGGTCCGCGCTGGCTCTGGTCGAAGATCCGGAAGCTGTGGTCGATGTCCATGCCGCCTATATCGAAGCCGGCGCCGATGTCCTGACCATTAACAACTACGCGGTCACACCGCCGATACTCGCTCGGGAGGGCATGGAGCACCGCCTGGAGGAGCTCACGGCGTTGGCGGTGGATCTCGCCGAGGAGGCGTGTTCCCGGACCGGCCGCCGCCCTCGGTTGGCCGGTTCCTTCCCGCCGCTTGAATCCAGTTACCGCGCGGATCTCGTCAAGGGTCGAGAGGAGGTCCTCGATGGATATCGCAGGATTGGCTCTGTCCTGAAACAACGCGTCGATCTCATCGTGTGCGAGACCCTGGCAAGCTCCCACGAGGCGGCGTGGGCCTGCGAGGCAGCGTCCGAAACCGGTAGCGAGTACTGGATGAGCTGGACGCTCCAGGGGACTCGATTGAATACTCTGCCAAGTGGCGAAAGCCTGTCCGACGCGTTTTCGGCCCTCGGTGACCTCAGACCATCCGCCTACCTGGTCAACTGCTGCGGGGCCAATTTTGTCACCGCGGCACTGCCAGTTCTCTCGGGGCTCACCAGCGCCCCCGTAGGCGGCTACGCCAATGCCGAGAACGTGGTGCCTGATGACGGTCTGGAAGGCCTGGACGATGATGCCGAGTCGTCACAACGGAGCGCAGCAACAGTCCTCAGACCGGATACCTACGCAGAGGAGGTCGAGCTGTGGCTGGAGGCGGGTGCGAGCATCGTCGGCGGGTGCTGCGGCACACGGCCCAAACACATTCGCCGCCTCAGAGAAATGCTGGATCGCGATGAATAAACCTCTTCAACCCGGGCTGCAAGAGAAAGATGATGAGATCTGCGGTCTTCTACGGTAGCTTAGGAGGGATGCGAGCTGCATCCTTCAGTCAAGCTGTGAAGGGGGCCGGGAGTAGCCCGTGAGGGCACCCGAACTCCTGGTTGGGTTGTCGAGGCGGTTCGACCCCCGCTTCGCCGTACTGCTGGCCTGTTTCTTCCTCTCCGGCCTCGCCGCCCTGATCTACCAGACCGCGTGGACCCAGCAGTTCGCCCTGGTCTTCGGCACATCGGAGCTGGCGATGGTGACGGTCTTGGCCGCCTACATGGCGGGGCTCGCCCTCGGGGCGACGGCCGCCGGACGGCTCGTCCATCTCTTCGATCGGCCGTTGCTCGTGTACGCCATTCTCGAGCTCGGCATCGGCATTACGGCATTGCTGGTGCCGGTCGCGATCGGGCTTGCCAACCGCCTTCAGGTCGCGCTGCTCGGCGGGCAGGAGCTGCCGACCTCGGCGGGATCGATCGCATCAGGGTTGTTTTATCTGTTCAGCTCGTTTGCGATTCTGCTGGTGCCCACCGCCCTGATGGGAGCCACCTTGCCGATGCTGGCCCGTTTTGCAGTGCGCCGCACCGCGGAGATCGGGCCCAAAATCGGCGTGCTCTACACCGCCAACACCGCCGGCGCCGCGGCTGGCACGCTGTTGGCGGCCTACGCCCTGCTGCCGCGCACCGGCCTCGGCGCCACGATCCTCGTCGCGGCCGGTTTGAACATTCTGGTCTTCGGTCTCGCGGCGGTGCTGGCACGCGGACAAACCACTGTGCCGGATGGCCGCCCGATCGCCAGAATTTCGCAACGAAGAGGTGTGCACTGGATTCTGCCGCTGATTCTGCTCTCCGGAGCGGTGTCTTTCACCTGGGAGATCCTCTGGACGCGATTGCTGAGTTTCCTGCTGGGCGGCAGCGTCTACGCCTTTGCCACCATGCTGGCGACCTTCTTGATCGGCCTTTCCATGGGCTCGGCG